>JAFGMF010000270.1 GCA_016927675.1 Candidatus Cloacimonadota bacterium | reverse complement strand
CAGAATTATCCGAACTCGATTTTTCTGATCCGAAATCAGCCCAGCTGATCAATAACTGGGTTAGAGAAAAAACTTCCGGGAAAATAGATCGGATCGTTGCGGATAGACTGGATCCAATGATGGTAATGTATGTTCTTAATGCGATCTACTTTAAGGGTTCATGGAGTGATGAATTCGATAAAAAGAGAACCCATCCGGATAAATTTCTGCTATCCGACAATTCTTCAATCATGACTGATATGATGAACAAAGAAACAGATCTCGAATATTTTGAAAATGAGCTGTTCCAGGCAGTAAATCTGCCCTATGGCAATGGAGCATTCATGATGACTGTCCTGCTGCCGCAAAGTAATAAAAATCTGACTGATCTGATCGAAAACCTGACAATTGAGAAATGGAATACATGGAAGGATGGATTCTCCATGCTGGACGGTGTTTTGTCTCTTCCTAAATTTAAACTGGCTTACGAAATTGAACTGAAAAAAATATTGAAATCCCTGGGAATGAATGCACCTTTCCAATCCAATCTGGCTGATTTCAGTCAAATAACAACATCAAGTGAATTGTTTATCGACGAGATCAAACAGAAAACTTATGTTGATGTCAACGAAGAAGGTACCGAAGCAACAGCAGTTACCTCTGTGGGAATGAAAACCGTATCCATCCCCAAACCCGGTTTTATCATGAAGGTTAACCGGCCTTTCCTGTTCATGATCAGAGATCAGAAGTCAATTCTCTTTATCGGAAAAATCTCCTCTCCTGAATAAATTAAGATACCAAAAATGAAGAGTAAATATTTCTGGCTGATAATACTCGCAGGATTGATTATCACAAATCTTGTCGCTTCCTCCAAACATTACTCAATATCAGCCGTAAACATCCAGGCTAAACTGGACATCGATGGTTCGATGATTGTCGAAGAATCCAGAACTTATGATTTCTCGGGAACATTTACATTTGCCTATCGATACTTTCCAGTAAACGGACCGGTTCGTTTCAGTGATTTCTCACTGCGTGAAGTCAACCAAGATTATTTTCCCAGCGATACCCGGCAGCCCGGGACGTACGAGATTACCGAAGATTCCGATAAAATCGAGATTCGCTGGTTTTATCTGGCCAGAGATGAAGAACGAATTTTTACTCTGCGGTACCACGTGGATGATGCCGTAGTTAATTATTCCGACGCAGCAGTTGTTTATTACAAATTTATCAGTGAGGACTGGAAAATAACTCAGAAGCAAATCGTTGTGGAACTATTTCCTCCTGATCCTGTTTCCAGGAATCTGATCTTTCACTGGCTGCACGGTCCACTATGGGCTGAATCGACAATTACTCCCGAAGGCATTATCACTGCCCGAACAGCCTGGCTGCCATCCGGAAGTTTTTTCGAAATCCGCGCTCTATACCCGCCAGAAATTTTTCCGGATGCGGAAAAAATCGATCAGGAAATTAAAACAGATATAATCGATCAAGAAGCCCAATGGGCTAATGAGTCTGATCTGGAGAGAGAAAGATTCCTTCAGCAAGAAATTGATAAGAATAAAAGAAAACAATATGGAGCTAACTTATTCCCGATAATATCACTTGTTTTCTTTTTTTTATGGGTGTTGATTTATAAAACCTTCTGCTCTCGTAAAGCAACACCTGATTCAAGTTACGGAAGATTTGAACCACCGGAAAATCTGCCCCCGGCTCTCCTTAACTATCTGATGAGTTTTCGAGGAACCGCACCTGTAGCCTTCAGCTCTACTTTGATTGATCTGGCAGAAAGAGGATTTTTACTGTTCAGAGAACTTGACGATCCCCGCAGAAAGAACAAGAAGATCTATCAGCTGGAATTCCTGGAATCAATTTACGAGCAGCAAAAAAATGAATTAATGCCCTTCGAAAAATCATTGTTGGAATACCTTTTTATCGATAATCAACGTGAGAATAATATTCTTGATTTAAATAAACTTACGAAAGAGCGAAATAGATTCAGTCGTTTTTTCCGACGCTGGCAGAAGCAGATCCGATTATCCGCAGAAACCAGAAATTGGTTCGATCTGAGAAGTATCAAAGGTTCATATTATTCTTTAGTTCTTGGATTGATTGCTTTTATCTGCGGTCTTGCCGGGATCTGGTACTATGGAGAATGGTCATTGCTGCTAGTATTAAGTGGTATCATCATAAGCATCCTCTCCACATTGATTCCACATAGAACAGAAATTGGCGCTCGTGAACTGAGCAATTGGAAAGCTTATCGGAAATTTCTCAGACAAGCTGTCAGATCAGGAGAGATCAAATTGAATCCTGATCAACTCAGCAGAGCTCTAATCTATGGTGTTCTGTTCAATATTCAAAAAGAGTTTCTGAACACAGCTTTATCTGGCACTGCAGGATCAGATTTATCCGGAAACTTCATCTGGTTTATCTCTTCTGATAATTCCAGCAAAGGAATGGTTAACTCTATTACCAATCTGATCTCAGTCACAAACTCTACCCTCAGCTCTGCGTCGGGGACCGGTGGCGGAGCCACTTCCGGAGGTGGCGGCGGAGCAGGCAGCGGTGGCGGTGGTGCCGGTTAGAACAAACAGGATGATAAACTATGCCCCATTTTAACAGTAAACTTTTTAAACGGGTTATCTATTTCGGCTGGGATGATAGCTTTCAGGAAAAACATTCATTTTGTTGTGATAAAATGGATTTAGCCATCAATTTCCATTGTAATCAATGCCGTGACGACTGGGAATGCCCAGATAAGATCATTTATTATAACCCCGTATTTGATGAATATGGTGTGATCATTCACGATGGCAGTTACAGCTACAT
>JAFGMF010000269.1 GCA_016927675.1 Candidatus Cloacimonadota bacterium | reverse complement strand
GGCGGCAGGGAGATAACCCATGCTGCCTGGTATGCTTCCTCAGAAAGTGATCTGAAAGATAATCATCAACATAATCCGATTGAGTATGATAATGAGATCGACGATTTCAGTCAGCCACATTTCGAGATCCATCATAACTATTCCATGAATCAGCAGTTGCTGCTTAGCAATAGTCTGTTCTATATCTTCGGCAACGGTTATTATGAACAGCTCAAACAGGATCAAGATCTCTGGGAATATGGTATTGCATCTGAGCAGGAAGAGATTTTCGGTGATCTGGTGCGGCAGAAGAAAGTAAGAAAAAATCAGTATGGTATTGTGAGTGAGTTGAATTGGGAACATGAAGCCGGAAAACTTGATCTGGGGATTTACGGTAGTTCGTTTACAAGCAAGCATTGGGGTGAGGTGAAGAAACTTGTCTCAGAAGAATATGACCTTGAATCAGGAGACGATTATTATCATTATACAGGAGATAAATCTTATCTGGCGGTTTTCCTTAACGAAAATTATCGTCTCGCTGAAAATCTCAATCTGATGCTGAATCTTCATTATCAGATGATCAACTATGATTTCTCTCAGAAAAGAGCCGGTAATTTTACCGGCATCTATCTCAATTCTTACCAGGTTGATTATGATTTCTTCAATCCTCGATTCGGTATAAATTATAATCTTAACCGGTATTTCAATCTTTACGGAAATATCTCGATGGCTCAACGTGAACCAACTGATCAGGAACTGTATGATCTCTGGGACGGGCCTGATGATCTGGGAGTTCAGCCACTATTCAGCAATGCAGATACTCTTTATCAGAATGGTCAAATTATCGGGATCAAGTGGTCTGATCCTATTGTACAGGCTGAGAAATTGATAGATTATGAATTGGGATTTGGATATCAGGGAGCGTTCTGGGAAGCTTCGCTCAATTTCTTCTGGATGGATTTCAGGAATGAGATCGTAGCATATGGCGGCGTGAATAATGATGGTAATCCGATCCGTGGTAATGCGGAGAGCACAGTCCATCGTGGAATTGAATTCAGCGTCAAGGGGAGATTCTCCGCTTCCTGGGAGATAGCCGGGGATGTTTCTTATAATGATAATTACTTTCGAGAATTCAACCCTTATAACTGGAGCGGTGAGACCGATGATTACAGTGGTAACAGCCTGTCCGGGTTTCCTGATATTCTGGGTAAGATCAAGTGTAGTTACCGGCGGGAAAATCTGCTTGCTTCAGTTCAGCTGCAGCATATCGGTAAACAGTATCTCGATAATACCGAAGATGATGACAGAATCATCGAGGCTGTTCAGATCTGCAATGCAGCCTGTATCTGGAAAGTGCCGGAGTTGTTGAAGACAATTGATCTGGAGTTGAATTTCAGGGTAAACAATATTTTTGATCAGAGTTATTATTCAGCCGGTTATTTTGATGATTGGTATCAAGAAAAATACTTCTGGCCGGCAGCAGGGAGAAATTTTTACGTCGGAATAAGGGCAGGAATTTAATCCTGTTCGCCGGAATTATCTGCGAGAGTTATCTGCCCACTGAAAAAGGGTTGGATCATGCCTTTTTTCAATTCAAGTAATAAAGCCCCAGTTTTGGTGATTCCACGGGCAATGCCCCGAAAACTGTCGTATTGAGTCTGAAGTATGATCTCACGATTTATCAGATAACTGTTGGATCGGAATTCTTCAGGACTCAGTCCCTGCTCGAGAAAATGAGGAAGATCAGCTGAAAAATTATCCCAGAATAATTTAAGGATGATGTTATCGTCGATCGCCAGACCGGTTTCCAGTTTAAGGCTGGTGGCGATTGATGCAATTTGTTCAGGAATGATCTCTAAGTTGCTGTTAATACCAATTCCCAGCAAATGATATTTCTCCGGGGAAAAATATCCGGTAAGGATGCCAGCCAGTTTCCTGTTCTTTATCAATAAGTCATTCGGCCATTTCAATTTCAGATCAGGGATAAGTTGCGGGAAAAGGTGTCCTACAACTCTGTTCAGGATCATTCCGGTAAAGATTGTCAACCCGTTTTCCAGAGGTAAACCGTATAATCCGGCAGTCATCCAGATCCCACCCGGAGGCGATAACCAGAAATTATCTCTGCGACCTCGGCCGTTAGTCTGTTCATTTGCCATGATTAAAAAATTTCCACGGGCTTCTCTGAGTTTGATCATTGTTTCTGCCCGGTTGTAAGTGCTGTCCAGGCGATCATGATAAAAAATCTGATCGAAAAACTGGTGCTTGAAATCTTTCATAAGATCAGCATTGCATCGCCATAGCTGAAAAAGCGGTATTTTTCTGCTACGGCTGTCCGGTAGGCATTCATGGTATTTTCATAACCGGCAAAAGCGCTGACAAGCATCAGCAGGGTTGATTCGGGCATGTGAAAATTCGTCAGCAATCCATCTATCATCTGAAATTTCTTGCCGGGATGGATGAACAGCTCAGTCCACTGTTCGCCACTGGTGAGGATGCCTTCTTCAGTAAAGCTTTCCAGCGTTCTGGTTGTTGTTGTTCCAACAGCGATGATCCTCCGTCCGGTCTTTTTTGCTCGGTTGATAAGCTCTGCAGAAGCTGGATCAATCCGGCAGAGTTCACGGTGCATGGTATGATCGGTGATATTATCTGTCTGAACCGGACGAAATGTTCCCAGACCAACATGAAGGATCACTTCGACCAGATCAATTCCTTTTGCGCGGATTTTATCCAGCAATTCCGAGGTGAAATGAAGTCCTGCAGTTGGTGCTGCCACCGAGCCTTTATCCTGAGCATAGATTGTCTGATAGGTTTCTTTATCTTTTTCCACGGCTTCTCTGCGAATATAGGGAGGCAATGGCATATTACCTGAAGTTTCGAGGTTTTGCCAGAAATTACCCTGCCAAGAGAAAATCACCTCTCTGTTACCTGATTCACAACGTTCGCCGATAACGGCATTTAGGCTGTCCGAAATGATCACCTGTGTGCCGGCGGACAGTTTTCTGCCGGGTTTTACCAGGCATTCCCAGGTGTCTTCAGTCAATTGGTTCAGAAGAAATATTTCTACTCTGGCACCGGTTGTTTTATTTCCCAGCAGACGAGCAGGGATCACTCTGGTTTTATTTACGACCAGAACATCATCCGAGCGTAAAAGATCGATGATATTTCTGAAATGATGATGTTCAATTTTACCTGTTTTGCGTTGTAAATAGAGTAATCGTGAATCAGACCGATTCTCCACCGGATACTGAGCGATAAATTCCG
>JAFGMF010000268.1 GCA_016927675.1 Candidatus Cloacimonadota bacterium | reverse complement strand
GCGCCTACAGATCCCTTCTCCGGGATACAGGGGTGGACGCTTTTATTCAGAAGATCGATCAACAGTTGCAGTGTTTCTAACCTGATACCGGAATATCCTTTGGCAAGAACATTTATTCTAAGCAGCATAATTGACCTTGTTTCCGGGATAGAAAGCCAGGGCCCAACTCCGGTAGCATGACTGAGAATCAGATTTTCCTGTAACTCTTCGATCTGATCGATCGGAATCTTGATGTTACTGAATTTTCCGAAACCGGTAGTAAGACCATAGACAGTTTTATTCTGACTGATAATATCTTCAACGTATTGACGGCATCTGACGACACGATTTTCAGCTTCCGGCGATAGTTTTATCTGTTCCTGTTCACAGGAGATCTTCCAGATCTCTTCAAGACTTAGGTTGTTTCCATCTAATTCAACAGACATTATAGCTCCTGGAAAAAAAGACCAGACAGTATTTTGTCTGGTCAGGAATCATATCAATACAATTTAATATATGCTTAAGGAACCTATTTCATTTTCTACGGCATGCAGGATCTCTCTGTTTTTCACAGAGCGCATCATATTATTATGATCATTGAACAGTGGTCGGTCTTCATCCAGGTGATCGACTATTTTTCTGATGGCTGCATGGGCTGCTTTTGTTCCTGCTCCGAATTCAAAATCACGAAAATCGAGAGCCTGGGCTGCAGCAATAAATTCTATCCCGAGAATACCATAGGCGTTATCGATGATCTGACGGGTTTTCAATGCTGAATTCATACCCATACTGACGAAATCTTCCTGATCTGCGGCAGCTGGGATCGATTGAATTGAAGCCGGCATGGAGAGGATTCTCTGTTCGACGATCATCATATCGGCAGTATATTGACTTAGCATGTGCCCGGAGTACATCCCCGCACCTTTGGTGAGGAAGGCAGGAAGACCTACGCTCAGAGCCGGATTCAATAATCTGTTCAGGCGGCGTTCGGAAATCACGCAAGTCATCGTGATGGTTGCTCCCATCATATCAAGTGGTACACAGATCGGCGATCCCTGGAAATTTGCTCCGGTTAATACAATGCCATCATCCGGTAAAAAAATCGGATTATCTCCGACACCATTTAATTCTATTTCGAGTTGACTTCTGGTCCAGCGAAGCTGATCACGGGCTGCTCCCAATACCTGAGGAGTAGATCGCATGCTGTAGGCATCCTGAACTTTTACTTTCATGCCTTTAAGCAGATCGGAACCGGCGATCATTTTTTTTATATTGGCAGCGGAAGTTACTGCTCCCTGAAAACCACGTAATTTATGGAGTCTTTCATCATAAGGTTTTAAATTAGCCATCAGAGCTTCAAGAGTCATTGCGGCAGCTATTTCTGCCTGTTTCAGAAAACGCTCAGTTTCATAGATCTGAATAGCAGCCATTCCGGCAGTAAGATTACTTCCGTTGATAGCAGCCAGACCATCTCTGGCTTTCAGACCGGGAATTGGGATTCCTGCTCTGTCCATTGCTGTTTTCCCCGGGAGCCTTTCTCCCTGATAAAAAGCTTCACCTTCTCCCATTAACAGAAGTGCTATCTGGCTCATCGGAGAAAGATCACCACAGGCTCCAACACTTCCTTTCTGGCAGACGACAGGAGTTACGCCTTTGTTAAGCATATCAACATATGTCTGGGTAATCACGGGACGGCAGCCGGAATTGCCGTTGGCATGAACATTGATCCTCGATACCATGGCAGCACGCACATGTTCCACGGGACATGGCTCGCCGATACCTGCGGAATGATTGTAGATCAGATATTTCTGGAATTGTTTGATCTGTTCTTCATTCAATACGATTTCGGAAAATTCTCCGATACCGGTGTTGACTCCGTACATGATCTCGCCTTCTTCGATCTTCTTTTCGATAAAGGCGCGACAATTTTTTAATCTTCCCACTGCATCAGGATGTAATTCAACTTTTTCCAGTCCGTACGCTACCCGATAGACATCTTCAATTTTCAGGTTTTTTCCTGTGATCACTACAGCCATTTTTCCTCCAGCTTAAAAATTATTTAGAATTGAATATTGCAGGTCAGATAAGAATTCATTTCCGGATCGAAATACATGCCCAGCTTTAATCTTTTTTTCAGAATTGTAATTCTCAGAGCATTGATCGAGCTGATCACATGATTAACAACAATCGTACCGGTCATGGCTTTGGCATAATCCGAAAAATTGGCAGCATCTTTTCTTTTTACCCCATAGTTTTTTCTTTTATCGGTATTTTCCCAATCCCAGTAAAACTCATCAGGATAAAGATTATTGTCTAAAAATTCCTGTCTTTCTATCGGGTCGTCATACTGTTCTGCCTGCTGCAGGATATAGGAATTATAGCCACCGGGTTCGAATCCTGAACTTGGGTATTTGGACAGATGATAATAAAAAGTATTATTATAATCATTATCAGGATCAATATTTGCATATTTCACTGCATAATTGAAAGCTTCACGTTCTTTAAGAGTTTCCTCGTTCATGAAGTAAAAATTTGCTGACCATAATAATACTTCAGTTGCCAGAAAAACATATCCCGACTTACTGCCTGCTGATAGTTCACCCCAGCCCGGGATCAGGGCAGATTTCAACATATTGAGTTGAGGAACGGGTTCTTTGGCGGATAAACTGGTTGTAATCAGAGTTAAAACAAGAAGAAAAATTGCTGTTCTGGCGGATATGCTAAAATTTGTATTCATAACTCAACTTCATTCCTTTTTTATTCCAGTCTGGTTCAATTGATACTTTACCCAGATATCTGTGTTCTCTGTTCAATTTGCGAACCGAGATGAAAGTGTCAATCACACTGATGATTCTATTCAGAAAAGCTGCTGCAAAAGTGAATTTTGTATAGATCTCAAGATCCTGCTTATGAGCCCGGATGTCTCTGTATTTCATCCAGTTGCCGGTTGTCTGCCAATGCCAGGCTTCTTCGGGAGGGATCAAATTGTTTGCCAGGTAAAGTTCATAATTCTCTTCATCGTAATATGGAGAATTGGCACTGAGATAAATATTTCTGGCAAATAGATACACATTATCATTGTAACTATCGCTGCTGAAATAATCCTGAATAAGCTGATAATAATCTTCCGGGCTGTCTTGGGGAACTCCGGCCCTGCTGTTGGCATACTGTTTGTAAGATTTGATTGCCCATTGAGTTTCCTGATCAAGCCTGAAGTAAGAGATCCAGGTTGCCAGTTCCACAGCCAGAAATACACCCGCTTTGCTATATTGACCGGAATATAATTCTCCGCCACCGGGAATTGCTGCAGACAGTAAAGCGGCTTTCGCTGTTGAATATTCCTGTGCCGATAGAGAAAATACACAAAGCAACAGTATAATTAGAAGAATGCGCATGTTTAGAATCCTTTGCTGACAAATAAACCCGGAGAAATGCTGTTATTTACCAACACGGGTGCCAGCTTCACTTTAAAATCGTTTTGTGAGATGTATTCCCGATTATATTTTCTGGTTACTCTTAACGCATCCAGCGAGCTGAGAGCATGATTAAGCAGGATTCCGAAACCGATCAGATTAGCGTTGTTATAGTAATCTTCCGCATCCTGACGCATTTCGATATATTCTGCCCGATAATGACTGTAAATACCAGTTTGATTGTCGTATAGCTCTTGATATTGCAGATAAAGAGGATCACTTACGTTTACTGGATTATTACCTATCCACACCTCATTGTCACCTTCCGTAAGAATCCAGTCAGGCCCGAATTCTCCTTGATCATTTATGGCATAGATATTATACCAGTCATCCCAGCCGAAGATGTAATGAGGATATTTTCCTATATCTTCATAATAGTGCTGTGAATTGTTATCGTCCAGATGAAAATGATTGTCGTAAAAAGGATTATTGCTGGTTTCTATTAAATCTTCCTGAACCTGAGTCTGTTGAGTACGGCTGTAATGATCGTCAGCATATTTGAGATATTCGTCTTCCTTGTCATCACCTTTTTTTGTGAAGCTGAAGTATCCCACCCAGAGTCCGATCTCGATTACCGGGAAAATGTATGTTGTGATACTTGATCTGTCTGCATAAAACTGACCCGCTCCGGGAAAGATGGCAGAAAGAAGCATGGCTTTCTGTGCCGATTTCTGATCGTACTGAACATTGACCAGATCGTTGGTCAGTTCTTCTTCTATCAGTTGAGCACCAAGTGATAGAAAGAAAACTGATAACAGGGTGAGCATGATCATTTTTTTTATCATGAAAGACTCCTTAGCTTAAATTTCCATTAATATTCAATGGCAATGGGAACCCTGACGGTTTTCCCCGCTGATTTTACTATGCCAAAATACATTCCGGAAGCGATGGCTGATGTATCCCAGCGGATATCCTGTTCCGCAGCTGGTTCATTGGCAATCTGGCAATCATACACAAGGTTTCCGGCAATATCGAAGATCTTTAATTTGATCGTATCATCCGCATTTAACACCCTGATCCTGACTTCACCTCTTGATGCCGGATTAGGATAGGCATAAGCACTGAAGGAGGCACCCGGGTCGGGCTGATAGGAAATGCTTCCGGTAAAAAAGGTGTGTCCCTTGCTGGCACCATTCCAGATGAGGGGATTTTCTGTGATGTTTTCACG
>JAFGMF010000267.1 GCA_016927675.1 Candidatus Cloacimonadota bacterium | reverse complement strand
GTAACAATCTCCAGATCTTCACCCTGATGATATCCGGTATCCGAGATTCCTGAAATGACCACAATGGCAGGTTCAGAGACAAGATCAGCAATATCCAGGAACAGAGATTTATAGCCGTATTTATAAGTAACGATATTTTCGCCAAGTTGTTCATAATCGAGTTGGATTGTTCCGTTGATATCCGTATTGTACTGATGATCTCCGGCAGTCAGCAGCAGATCTTTCAAAGGAAATCCCTCAACAGAAAACTGCAATAACAGACCTTCGGGTGTAAAACAAGACTGATAATCAACGTTAAGTGGTTCTTGATTGGATAGTCGGAAACCGGAATCGGTTACGGCATTCAACTCATATGCCACCCATTTATACACAGAAGTTCCCTGGAAAAATGGAATATAGGGGATTTTCTGCAATGCATTTCCATTTGCCGGACTGTTTATCCCATGCCAGAACATATTTTTGAAAAATGTTTTCTGGTAGAACTCGGAAAACCCGAAACCGGGAGCCGAAGGTGCTCCCCAGCCATAGCGCGAATTGCCGATATAGGCGAGTTGACCCTTACCGGGAGTTACAACCAGATTTTCTCCGATGGAATCATAATCGAGGGCAGCCGACCAGCAACCAATGGAATAGAACATCCCACCCCAGTCATTCTCCAGCTGATCAATATTCTGATTGTTGATATGACCGTTTTCGAGAGCGATGGAATATCTGCCGGCATGGCCGGTATGCTGAACTATGTTCATGTTCTGGTTCAGCAGCTGATATGCATTTTCCGTAGTATTATCCTCACCATAAACAAGGTTTATCTGATATTCTTCGGGAAAATAATTGGCATAAATATACTGCTGACAGATCTCGCTGTTGGAACCTTCCCAGAGTTCCATCGAGAGACCGCCAGCTTTTGGGTAATCTGTCAGGGATCCTGATTCATAGGCTATCAGCCGCTGAACATAATCCTGGACTTCCATGCCGGATGCGGTGGAAATCCTGCTTACGACAACATCCGGAAAATAATCGGGTTCGTCTTCTTCTTCGCCATAGATCCCATTACCATTAGCATCCCAATCACCATTTAAACAGGAGTAATACATATCGGAAGGAATCTCATTTTCATCCTGATACGATCCATACTCACAATCAAAAGCAAAAAACTTACGATCTGGCAGCAGATCTGTATCTCCAGCTAAAGTTACATGAGTAATAGACTCCTGCTGAACATAATCGAGGATAAAATTTCTGATCTTTTCCTGTAGATCAGTTCCGCTGACCGTCTGCTCAATTTCTTCAACAGTAGCCGAGAAAACATTCCAGCCCTGGCAAAAACGCCAGTTCAGTAAATCCTGATATTCCTCGAGAAATTCTTCTCCTGTTATCAGCAGATAATTACCTGAGCCTTCGGGAAAGATTTCTCTGTCTGTTAAACCAAGATTTCCCAGAATCAGCTCTGAAATTCTGTTATCAGGTAAAATTGCCTGTTGGTGTTGTTCCAGTTCCACTTTTAATTTCAGCTCCGAAGGAATCTTCAGAATCGAATTCTCTGCATTGTACTGTCCGCAATAGAAACTCACATAACCGATTCCTGCCGACCCAGTCATGCCTGAACCGGTGGAAAATATTAACTCTGAAGGATAAAAACTGTCTGAATAATACTCCTCTTCCGGCTGGGTAAACACTTCCCTTGCGGGGATGCTCAAGGGTTGATTTTTCTGCTGAGGATAAAGGGGATTAGACAGAAAAACTTCAATCTGATCTCCGGGATCTACCAAAACGCCTTTTACTTTAAAATCATCAGGAATCTGGAAAAATACCGTCCTGACGGGAATTACCGGAGATCCTGCAATCCCGTCGAAATTATGATCGGTGGATTTTACCGGATAAAGATATTCATTATCCTTCCGAAATTCGGGGATTTCATTGCTGACTGATAAATCAATAATAGTTACTGCTGATAAGGCAACGGGCAGGATAACTAACAGAGCAAGTATTATCTTCATAGATCATTCCTCACATTTATCGGATAAACCATTTACTGCACTATCCCCCCAGCAACTGAAACATGAAATTTACGCTCTCTTTAATGTCAATCTTTTAATATGCATGCGATGGTGACCTGTGTGATTCTTAATCGCTGAAAATACCGATTCGTTATTTAAAAAAAATATATTTGACCGGGCTTGACAAAATTGGCAGGCTGGCAGTGGATAACAATATAAGGACATGAATAATTTGTTATTGATATGCGGGAGGTAATATGTTGAAAAAAAATTATTCCCAATCGGGGAAAGTCTGTCGGGTTACATTTAAACTGCCGCCTGAAATCCGGGCAGAAAAGATCAATCTCTGCGGTGAATTCAATGACTGGGACAAAACCGATCTTCCCTTACGTAAATTAAAGGATGGAAGTTTCAGTCTGACGGTTTCACTTGAAGCGGATCGCAGTTATCGTTTTCGTTATCTGGTGAATGGAACGGAATGGGAAAACGACTGGGAAGCAGACAGCTATATTGCAAACGAATTCGGGAGTGAAGATTCAGTAGTTAAGGTCTGATCCGGTTTATTAAAAAAAATTACGAAATTGCAGTTTTTGTTCAATTGGCAGAACCAGTGGCAAAGGAATTTTTCACGGATAACTCTGCGATTCTATTTTCATTATACAAATCTGCCAGCTGCATATTTCAATTGATCGGAAACGGTTAATAATGATATTTTTTACCTTCAATAATGGTAAAGCCGCGATAAATCTGTTCCAATAACAGTAATCTGATCATCTGATGGGTAAAAGTGAATTTGGAAAAGCTGAGAACCAGATTGCATTTATCCCGGATTTCTTCTGCCAGTCCGTATACACCCCCGATAATAAACGTAATATTTTTCTCGGATGAAATGTTCTTCAATAAACCGGCAAACTCAGGCGAAGAAAACTGCTTGCCCTGTTCATCCAGACAGATCAGATAATCGCCTTCATTTAATCTGGAATTGATTATCACAGCCTCTTTTGCCTTCACCTGCATGATATCAGCAGACTGAGAACGACTGGCATCCGGAATGATCTCAACCTGGATGGGAGTATATTTCCGGATCCTTTTCAAATACTCTTCCATCCCGGCTGCAAGGAAATCCTGTCTGGTCTTTCCCGGACAGAGCACTCTTATTTTCATAAGATCAGGCGCTTATTATGCCTAATACCATGGACAGATACTTGGTCTCGGCATCATCAGCCCGGGAAGTTATCAGAATCGGTACTTTTGCTCCCATCATCACATGGGCAACCCTGAAATGACAGTAATAGGTAAGCGACTTGCCAAAGATGTTTCCGGATTCTATGTTGGG
>JAFGMF010000266.1 GCA_016927675.1 Candidatus Cloacimonadota bacterium | reverse complement strand
AATGCCGGTCCCGATCAGACAGTTAATGAGGGAGTATTAGTACAGCTTAATGGCTCCGGTTCTTATGATCCAGACGGAGGATCTTTAACATATTACTGGGATGCTCCCGAAATGATTGACTTATCGGATCCGACGAGTGTCAATCCAACGTTTATCGCACCTGATGTAACCGAGGATATTCCCTTAATCATCTATTTAACAGTTGATGACGGTCTGGGAAGGCTGGTGGATACAGATGAAGTAGTAATTAATGTACTGTTCGTCAATCAGCCGCCTGTAGCCGATGCCGGACCTGATCAGACAGTTGACGAGGCAACACTGGTTCAGTTGGATGGATCAGCATCTTTTGATCCAGATGGTGATCAGCTTACATATCTTTGGAGTGCACCGCTGGGAATAACTCTATCGAATACACACATTGCAAATCCCACGTTTATGGCACCGGAGTTGACTAATGATCTCGATCTCACTTTCACGCTGACCGTAAATGATGGTCGGGCAAGAGTTGCAGATTCTGATCAGGTTATGATCACTATCCTTAATGTGATCAATCCTAATCCTGTCTGTGCTATTAATCCGATACCAGCTTACGGACAAAGCAATGTGGCAATTGATGCTCAGATCGGCTGGACTTATCTTCATAACAATAATTACACCGAACCCGTAGGATTCAGGGTGTTCATGGGCTATGATGAAGAACTTACGGATGCTTTTGAAGGTTATTATCCGTATGAGGGACAGGGTGTTTATCTGATGGATCATCCCGGTCCGGAATTTGCCTATGAAACACAATATTACTGGAAAGTGGTTCCCACAACAGATCTCGCCAGAGGTGATGCAGAAGGCTGTCCGGTCTGGACATTTACAACTGCTGATATGCCGATGTTTACTGTGAGCGGTTATGTTGGAATAGACGCTGTAGTTGATCTCGGCGATGGATATTCAACAGATAATAATGGAGAATTCGAGATATTGATTGGCTACGGTTTTGATCTGACACTAACTCCGCTGTATGAAGGCTTTGATTTTGAACCGGAAACAGTTACTTTCACAGATATTCAGGCCAACATTATCCAGAATTTTGAAGCTGAAATCTGGTGTCCGGAAATGCCGACTAATGGTCAACCTTCAGGAGACAATGTCCCGATTGGTGTTGCAGAGCTTTCCTGGGATTTACCTCTAACCGGAGTTGAACCGACCAGCTATTTAGTGCTGTTCTCGGATCATCCGAATTTCTTTAATCCTATCATCAATCTGGAAGAAACAACAGAATTATCATATCCTTTAACCGATTACTCTCTTGATTATGACACAGATTACTTTGTTAAGATAATTCCGCGTTATTCACCTCCGGGAATGGATGATTATTGTACGGGGCCTGCATTGATCTGGAGTTTCAACACTGAAAGTGATGTTGGTGCAGGTGGAGATTTAATTCCGCAGACAACAGAACTACTGGGTAATTATCCTAATCCTTTCAATCCGGAAACAAATATCTCCTTCACAGTTAAGCAAGGGGAAAAAGCCAGATTATCTATCTTTAATATGAAGGGTCAGGTGATAGAAGAGAAAGAATTTGAAGCAGGAACACATATTTATAAATGGATGCCTGCTGATCAGAATTCAGGAGTATTCTTCTATCGACTTCATTCCAAATCGTGCAATGTAATCAAGAAAATGTTGATGATGCAATAATCAGATAAAAAAAAGAGGGTTGAGTATTGACTCAACCCTCTTTTTTTTTCTAGAGATTAAATCCCTTTTGCAAATGAAACATCAAGGACCATAAGACTTATCCCTGAAAAATTATCCAGATCTCCAAAAACCTCTTCAATAGCTTTTACTAAAGAGTTTACATAATCTTTACTAAGTTTGAGCAGAATGATCTTACTCTGAGGATTTTTTCCTCCGGTAAAATTGAAGAATCCCATAAAAAGAGGAACCTTGGAGAGTAGATTTTCCATCTGTTGGGTTTCAATGATCGTTGATTCTTCTATTCCATACTCAATAAAAATCTCAGTTATATTCTCCAGGATCTCATCATCCTTAACGATTATCAGCATCAGTTTTTCTTCGCCTTTGGCAATAATTTTACCCACACTGGGGTTTGTATTACGGATAAAATCCTCATACAGACCGATCTTGGTTTTAGCGCTCAGCAGCGTGTTTACCATGCCATTTTCTTTCAATATCTGTGAAATCTGAGCTAATAACTGCAGATGACCTCTTCGATTTTCGACAGGACCCAAAATGGTGAACAGCAGTTTAACCTTTTTTTTATCTATCGCATCAAATGGAATGCCTTTCCTTGATAATGCAATCCCAACGACAAATTCCCGTAAACCTTCTAGTTGACAGTGGGGGATGGCTATCCCTCGTCCGAAACCTGTGCTGCCGAGAGCTTCTCTTTGTTTTAGCGCTGTATAGATCGATTCTGTTGCAAATGTTTGTAAAGAGCTGTTATTCTTACAGAGTTTAGCAAGCTCCAGAAGAGCTTCATCTTTAGTCTGAGCTTTTAGATCTATATCGCAACATTCAATTTTAACTACATCAGAGAGTTCCATGCTTATCTCCTTTTAAGATTTTTCAGAATGGCTATTTTTGCCAGTGGTGGACCGGTTAATTCATTGCAGAAAACGGACATAAGAACGATGTTGATCATTTTTGATATTTCTGTTTGCACAGCTGCAGATGCATTTTGTACAATGGGGGATGCCTGAACGAATAAAACCAGTCCGATTGCCACACCCGCCTGTGGGAAAAGAGCCAGTCCGAGGTAATTTCTTACCGGTTTCTGTAATCCCAGGCGTTTTCCCGGAAGAAATATCCCGAAATATTTTCCACCAGCTCTGAGTAAGATGAAAATAAACCCTGCTAATAATACGCTTGTATCTTTAAAGATTGCCAGGCTGAGTTCTGCACCGGCTATGGCAAAAAAGATAGCATAAAGTGGAGCTGTAAGAGGTTCCAGGGAAGTTAAGATCCGCAGGTTTTTTTTACTCAGATTGATCAGCATCATTCCAACGGTCATATTGGCAATAAGAGGAGAAATTTTCGTGCTGATAGCAATGGATGTAGTAATAAACAACAAGCCCAGAGTAAGGATCTTGATCTCATTGATACTCCTTTTTCTGGTTGCTGTAAAATGGATTATGAAACCGCTTACAATACCAAGAAAAAGGGAATAAAATATTTCCAGTAATCCATGAATGATAGAATGAGTAAGATGTGTATGAACTCCTGAGATCGAGCTGGCGGAGAGAGCAAAAGCAAAGGAAAACAGGATTACAGTCCCGGCATCATCCAGAGCTACGATACCATATAGATAATCTACAAATTCGCCACGAGCGCGAAGTTTTTCTACGATTACCACTGTCGCCGCCGGAGCTGTTGCTGCCGCTATTGCTCCCAAGAGGGTCGCTACATAACGAGGCAGACCAAGTAAGATTAAACCGATTGTTACTAGGAAAAAAGTGAGGAACATCTGTGATAATGTTAACAGAATTATCTTTTTCCCGTACAGTTTCAATTTGAAGAAGGAGAACTCACCTCCGATTATTACTGCAATAAAAGAGAGAGTTACTTCAGACAAAACATTAAGGACCTGCATGTTTTCATGACGGATAAGTCTTAATCCGGAATCACCGATCAGAATACCGGCCAGAATGTATCCTGTAATGGCTGGTAGCTTAATCTGTTCGGATAATTGACCAAAAATGTATCCCATGATCAATAACAAACCGGCACTGAAGATCAGGTGGTGAGCAAAATAATTCTCGATGATTTCAATGAGATTAAACATGATTAACCTTTTAATAATTTTTTTAAGTATTCTTCTCCAGATAATCTCTGACTATCTGGGGCTCTTTATATTTTCCGAAAAGCAGCATCAGTCTAAGCCGCATTTTCGGACCTTTGAGATCACTTCCCAATATTACCCCGAGTTTCTGCAGGAATAATCCTCCGCCCTCATAACCATATTCAGGTAATACTCTGCCTGTATAAGTACGGGATACTACAACTACAAGAATTCCTGCTGCAATTGCTCTTCTGACGGCAGGGATGATAGCCGGCGGAATATTACCTCTGCCGAATGCTTCCAGCACAATAGCACGGGTATTCTGCCTGATTGCCGTATCCAGAAATCTGCTGTCCATTCCACTTACGCATTTGATCAAATCTATATTTGGTTCTATTGTGTCAGTTTGTATTTTCTCATGAAATAATGCTTTCCGGTAATAGGTGATCTTGTCAGGATCGATAGTTCCTAATAAGCCATAAAGCGGTGTGAAAAATGAATCTGTTCTACCCGAATCTGTTTTTACTACATCTCTGGCAGAATTGATGGCATCATCCATCACTACCAGCACTCCTTTTCCCTTCGATTCTTCACAGGCAGCTGCCCGAACAGCACCTACTATGTTTCTGGGACCATCCAATCCAAGCTCTGAACTGCTGCGCATGGCTGCAGTAAAAACAACGGGTTTTTCTGTTTTAAGGTTCAGATTCAAAAAATAGGCTGTTTCTTCGAGTGTATCTGTTCCATGGGTGATAACTGCTCCATCATATCTTTCTATTTCTGAATCAACAAATTTAGCCAGTTCAAGCATTTTCTCTGGAGTCATATAAGGGCTGGGAATGTTGGCGTATTCGTGCACATCGATCGTTGCCAGGTCCTTCAGCTGCTCAAAGGATAAAAGCCCGGCTGTGAACTCATCATTAGGTACAACCCCGAAAGGACTGTTCTGCTTCATGGCTATTGTACCACCGGTAGTAATTATAATTATCTTTTTCTTCATTTCTTCCTCAATCAGTCCTTAAAAATAAACTAAACTGTCTGCTGTCAAGCTGATTCATCCTGCCGTCATTATTTATCATGCATTAATCTTCCCTTATTACTGTGAAGCAGCTTTATAACTATAAGAATGGAATCTTGCAGGATGAAAAAATAGCGCAATAATGAAGAATAAATTTGACTTGACACTGCCGGGCAATAATTTGGATTTTACTTCATGCGCGCCCGTGGCTCAATTGGATAGAGCATCTGACTACGGATCAGAAGGTTAGGGGTTCGAATCCCTTCGGGCGTGCCATTT
>JAFGMF010000265.1 GCA_016927675.1 Candidatus Cloacimonadota bacterium | reverse complement strand
TCTGCCACCAGTCATCATCTGCATGACGGATCTGGATTCTGTCCCAGGGGTAATTGACCACTTCAGCACCACTGTGGAAGTTTGAACTAAGAACAAAGTTCTTGTTCCGGGCAAGTTCCATCAGGATTTCAGTTTCCGGCTGCCAGTCGTTTCCATCGGGATGATCACCGTCGAGCATATCGGGGAAATTCCTGTTCAGATCAACATTGTTGGCATTCCTTCTGACCGCACCGTTGACGGTATGATTACCGCCGGCATAAGTGCCATCCGGGTTAGCCAGAGGATTAATCCAGATCTCGGTATTGTTGATCAGGTCAGTGATTCGATCATCCAATTCGTAATTTTCCAGCAGGTAATCGATTAGTCTGAGCAACAGCATATATGTTACCAGTTCATCTCCATGAAGCTGTCCGATATAGAGAAATTCCGGTTCATTCTCTGCCATCTCTGGATTATCCGAGATTTTCGCTATCAGCAGTTCTCGGCCTTGAACACTGGTTCCAAGACTGGTCATGGTGCAGATGTCTGGATGATCCTGGGCAAACTGGTACATCATTTCGGTATAGATCTCGTAGGTTGGATAGCTGTCCCAATCCCGCATTTCTCCATAGTCTAATTCTGAAGCCATGAAATCACCGGTCAGATGTTCTCTTGGCAGTAGACGATAACTGTAGCCAAGCGATTCGAACCGATCCAGCTCTTTCTGATTGACATTGGCTGTGACGGTATTACCGGAAATGTCATCAATTGAGATGATCCGGGACAGTTTGTTCAATTCGGAAAGGGAAGATATTTCAAATTCAATATATGCTTCCGACCTTTCCAACTGCAGGGCAGAAAGCAGGCTGCTCGCCAGAATTATCATGCAGATCAGGAATTTTCGCATTATCAACTCACTTATTAAATCATTTTAACAAAGTCATTTTACGGACGTGTTGATAGTTACCAGCATTTAGACGATACAGGTAAATTCCACTTGGCAGGGGATTACTCAGATCATCCCGGCCATCCCAGATTATCTGATGAAAGCCTGCATCGAGATCCTGATTTATCAGGTTGCGCACGAGCTGTCCTTTGATGTTGTAGATATTTAAGATTACTTTCTCGGTATTCTTAAGGGAAAAATCAATCTTTGTCTCCGGATTGAAAGGATTGGGATGATTTGTCCCAAGATGTGTGATCAGAGGCAGGTTATCCGGATCTCCATCTGTGGATGTAACCACAAGAATTACCGGTATTTCTCTGCTGATACGTCCGCTGGCAGCATCCAGGGTAATCAGCAGATTGCATTCGTATTGGCCTTCTGTAAGATCTGTAGTATTCAGGGTATAGCTTACCGTTTGCAATTCAGCTGGCAGGATAGTACCTGATTGAGGATCAAAATCGCTCAGCCAGGTTACCTGAGGCTGGGTTTCGAGCTGGAAATCAATTGCCGTATTGCCGTTATTGATCAGATCAACCGAGGCTTCGCTGATCAGATTTGTTCCCAGTTCATGAAAAATAGTGCCCGGCACTACCATGAAATCATCTGCCAGAGTCGGTGGGAACTGAATATAATCAATCCAGCCGCAGTCGGCTCCGGAATTTACATAGCCATCTTTAACATAGCGCCATTCGAATGTATGGATGCCAACTGATACGGGGTATGATTCCGGGCTCCAGGAAACTTCTCCGTCCCATCTTTCCTGCTCAACTCCATCGATCAGAAAGGCGAGGTAATCGTAATTATTCTGAGAATCATCTTCACAGGAGACTTTTTTATAAAAACTGATCTGACCGGCTTCGATCACATCGATTTCTACGATAAGCGAAGATGTCTGCGATCCACCGATACTTCCGGAACGGGCAGAATAAATACCATGATATGATTGACTGCTGTCGATAGTCCAATTGGCATTTCCGCTGAACGTCCAGAAATTTTCAAATTCGCCGTTTTCGAAACTGTAAGCGCTGCAGTATTCCAGGTCGATATCAAAGAGGTTTTCACCTTCGATCAGATAGATGTCCTGGATCGTGCCGATATAATTATTTGCAGATATTCTGATCTGATATGAACCGGCTGGAAATTCCTCGATGGCATAATGACCTGATATATCAGAATAGACCGGCAGGATCGGGGTGTTCAATATTTCCACACAGGCTCCGGCAATGGGGCTGCCATCGTCCAGATCAGTTATCGTGCCGTTAAGATTGCACATGGGTGCTTGCTGCAGGGCAACGTTCAGGATTGTCTGTCCGGTATTATCAATCTGGATATTCTCGAACGTCTGGGTCTGATAGCCGTAAGCACTGATCGAAACGTCGTAGGAACCATCCAGTAAAATTCTGTAATAGCGACCGAATTCCTGATCACTCGTATAAGGATGACGGAATTCGCCGGTATCATCAACTCCTTCAATAAATATTTCTGCAGCCAGGGGTTCGTTTGTAACAGCATCGGTTATGTGGCCGGTAAGAGTAGATCTATGGATTCTTCCGAGCAGGATCATCGCAGCTTCCAGGTTATCTTCGCAGATCCCTTCAACCTGACTCGCCGGGGGAATGAATTCTGTGGCAAGTTCGATCGTATAGGAGAAGGTTCCGTGTACTCCGTAGGCATAATCGTCTGTCGTGCCCGAGCAGGGATATAGCTGCCAGGCGTTTGAAGGAGTATAATGGCCTCCATAAGTGCTGGGGATGGTAACTGCCATGCTGGTTGCCAGATCAGACAGGGCAAGATGATCGGGAGCATATATGTTCTCGTTATATCCGTAGGGGAAAAGTACCAGTTCACTGTAACTGTGGTAGGAAATCCCTGCCACAAAATGTCGTGAATTCATAAGATCTCTAATCGCGGCTGTCTCGATTTCGGAGAAGGGATCAGGACCGCAATAGGTGATTTCTAATGGATCATTGGATGTACCTGTACCACCCCATTCATAACCGTAATTACGGTTAAGATCTACTCCATCGGGATAACCCTGCCAGGTACTGAAATCCAGATTACCATCTTCGTCATTATCCCGGATATTCTTGCGCCACCAGACATCTGCTTCGTCGGTGACTATCTTGTGCCCGTCAGGATTGACCAGGGGAATGAACCAGATCTGGCTGTTGTCTATCCAGTAAGTGATATCGGGATCGGTTCCATAATTATCCAGAAGATGCCAGAGCACAGCCATGGATACCTCCAGGCTGATCGGTTCCCTTGCATGATGAGTACCCATATAATAGATATTGGGCTCATCCTCTTCAATGGCAACATTATCGGATAATTTCAATACCCAGATATCGTGATAATAATTCTGATAATTACTGTTACCCTGATCAGTATAAACCTTTCCCCAGCTGTCACTTACATCTTCAAGACTGATAAGGGATGGATAAGACAAAGCCAGAATCTCAAGCTCTTCGACCAGCTCGCTGTAGTTGCGATAACCATAAAGATCTCTGCTGTCTTTCAGATCAGCTTTGATCTGTGCTTCTGTTTTGATTTGATGAATGGCTGTTCCCTTGTTCAGAAGATTATCAAATGATGTCTGAGTAAGTACAAGATCAAGATATTCACCGGGTTTATATGAAGCAATATCAAATTGCTGGTAATTTAATTCCAGCACCAGATCTTTGTCGGGATTATCTATTCGCGCCAGAAATCTTTCCTCGGCTATGATATTCAGAAATAGAAATAATAACAGTGATACGATCAATAATTCTTTCTTCATGTAAACCTCTCTATCTTTTTTTTATATATATTTAGCAATTAATGTTCCATAAAGCAAGTAAAACGATCGAGGATGACCAGAAAATTGACTTATCAATGGATATACCTTATTTTGTTTTCTCAAAAAAGAAAAATATAATACTCATCGCAGTTAAATATACTTCGAATCTATTGAACAACTTTATCTGTCCACAAACAGGACAATTGTCAACTATTTGCGATTTCAATGACGATTATTGATGTCGGTTCCAGCGGGGGTCGTCCATCAGATCAGTCCGGTAAGTTTCTTTCAGACGCTGATAATCATCTGTTCTATCGTTCAGCAGAAGCAGTTCCAGATGCAGAAATTTCAAATCGTCATCATCTACTTCCTCAGCTGGATCTTCAATATCTTTGCCGAGATAGCTGAGACCAGTTTCCAGAGTTTTCAGCGCGGTTTCCTGGTCGCCTTGCAGTTTCTGAACTTCAGCCAGCATTACATACGCATCAAAGTGCTCTTTTCTGGTTTCAATTGATTTGAGCAAAGCAGTTTCAGCAGCGTCCAGATCTCCGCTTTTTAAGAAAGCTTCACCCTTGTGTCTCCAGGGACATGACCAGTTTGGAGACTCTTCGTTTAGCTGATTATAAATCTCGATGCTTTCCTGATATCTGCCCAGAGACAGCAGAAGATTGGCATAGGAAAATTTTCCTGAATTACCCAGATCAGCCAGTGATGTTTCCAGCTCTGCCAGGTTTTTCTCGATCTCCAGTAAAAACAGATACGATCCCAACAGCATTGCCTGAGGATTTACATCCTTATATTTATTGTAATACTCAGCTGCTCTGATAAAATCTTCGAAATCTTTACTTTCCAGATATTTTCTGTAGGGCTCCTGTAAATTCAGTTCTTCAGCCGAAGCCAGCTGGAACATCATACCGCATAATATTATAATGATCCCGATTCTAAGCGACATATATTTCCTCCAATTTTTTTACTAAAAAAACATTGGACAAAAAATACGTCAAAATTTTTCTGCAATAAATGCGCGCCCGTAGTTCAATTGGATAGAGCATCTGACTTCGGATCAGAGGGTTGAGGGTTCGAGTCCTTCCGGGCGTGCCAGTTTTTTCTCTGAGAAATTATTATCCTTTACTAATATTTCATAAAGTTCCGGCACACGATTATATCCCCGAATAATTGTATCATTAAATGTTCTTTCTATGTCAGTTCCCAAAACGAGCCCGGCATGAACAAAGTCGGTAGAGATTTTTCTGAATAGGTTAAGATTCTTAAATTGAGATTGATTGAGCGTTGCGCTGCTTTTGATCTCGACAGGAACTGGACTGAATGCCGTATCCAGAAGTACATCAACTTCAGTCTGATTGCTTTCCCGAAAGAAATATAAATTACTTCTTTTTCCTGCATTATATATGTATTTTAAAAGCTCTGAAATGACATAGGATTCGAATATTTCTCCCCGCAAAGGATGATTTATCAGTTGATCGGCATGTTGGATGCCCAGCAGGAAAGCAGCTAATCCCACATCCAGAAAATACAGTTTAGGCGATTTAATTATCCTTTTATTAAAGTTTTTGAAATACGGCGGCATACGATAAATCAAGAAACTTGCTTCCAGTATGGAAAGCCACTCTTCGACAGTTTTCGATGAAACTCCCACTTCATTGGAAATGGCTGTTTTGTTTAAAATTGATCCAGTTCGTGCTGCACAAACTTTCAAAAAATTCTGGAATAAAGTGAGATTGTGAACATTGGCAATCATCCGCACATCACGTTCGATATACGTGTTTACATAAGCAATAAAGAAATCCTCAATGGGAATATGTTGATCGTGTAAACGGGGATAAAACCCAGTAAAAAGCAATTTATGGATTGGAATTACAGAAGTATTGTAGATTTCCTGATAACTGAATGGCAGCAGTTTCAAAATAGCTGTTCTCCCTGCCATGGACTGGCCGATTCGTTGCATGAATTCAAACTGATTACTCCCGGTTAAGATAAAAAGCCCGTTAACTTTGAATTTATCAACCATTGTTTGAATATAGGAAAATAGTTGAGGTAATTTCTGCACTTCATCCAGAATCGCACCGTCTGGATATTGTTGAAAAAAACCTTCCGGATCAATCATGATCATTTCTCTGATGTTAGGGTTTTCCAGATTCACATAATCTTTGTTTGGAAAAGTCATTTTTACTAATGTTGTTTTACCGGATTGACGCGGTCCCGTAACCGTAACAACCGGGAAATATCTACTTAACTCAATGAGTTTTTTTTGCGCTACTCTTTTGATCATAACACCCGCCTTTATGTATATCTGAGTTTAATTCTCAAATCTGCATAAACTCGTCAATGTTTTTTGAATGGTTACTGATTAATTTTTCCAAATCCAGCTTCGTCTCTTGCTTCCTTAACCGCTTAAGATGAGTGATGTGTAAAGAGTGATAAGTGATTAGAAGTGAGAGGTGAGATTCGCTGGAATTGACTCAAGGCTCAGGCTTTTCGCCAGAGAATTGAGTTAAGAACATCGAGGGGAAAAGAGATGAGAGTTGAAATTGGCAGGAATTGACTTAAAGCGTAGCTTAAGTTAAGGACTGCCGCCTCTGGCGGAAGTGAGAGCGGACTTGAGTCGCAGCGA
>JAFGMF010000049.1 GCA_016927675.1 Candidatus Cloacimonadota bacterium | reverse complement strand
TAGAACCGTGTATTTCAAACCGAATTGATGACGGTAGTAATACAGATATTTTTCTCCCAGAAATTTATGAATGGCATAAGGTGAAAGTGGCCATGGTTCATAAGATTCTGTTGTGGGATATTCCTCTGCTTCTCCATAAACTGCTCCGCCGGAAGAGATGAGGATGAATTTCTCTGCTTTTATTTTTACACAAGCTTCCAGCAGGTTTAATAATCCGATTACATTTGTTTCCGCATCCTTGATTGGATCTTTAACAGATATGGGAACGCTTATCTGGGCAGCATGATGGTTTACGATCTGAGGTTTGATCTTTTCCAACAGATCTGATATTTGAGGATCGGCAACGTCCAGCCTGATAAATTCTGCATGGGGATTGATATTGCCTTCAGAACCGGTACTCAGATTATCTATAACCCAGACCCTGTGTCCAGCCTCGATGTACTTATCCACAACATGTGAGCCAATGAAACCAGCTCCACCGGTTACTAGAATATTCATACAGATTCTCCTTTATTCAATGATACTGACCTGCTCGGGTGTAACTGCAACTGAGACTGCCTGTCTTAATAAATCAATCTGCAGTATTACTTCTCTGACATTATTCTGATTTTTCACAACACCTGTCAAGCCAGTAAATGGGCCTTTGGTTATTTTCACCCTGGTTCCCTCTTCCAGATATTCTGTTTTGTGAAACTCAGCTCCCTGTTCTCTGCCTGTGTATATCTGCCTGAGTGATGATAAAAATTCCGATTCATCCCTTACTTTCAGAAAGGAAACCGTGTGACCTGAGATGATCAAAGACTGCCTCTCGGAATCATTTACCTTAACAAAGATATATCCCGGGAAAAGAGGTTTGGTAAATGTCAATTTACGATATTTATAATGCCTTACACTTTCCTGTAATGGCAGATAATAATTGATGTCCCGCCGGTAAGCGTATTCCGCCAGCTTTTTTTCACGTCTTGATTTGGTGTAAATTACGAACCAGCGGGTAATTCCGTCTCCCGGCTCAAGATCTCCAGCAAGTTCCCGGATTTCAATTTGCTGTTTATTGACCATAAGCAAAATTGGAGATTACGTGTTTCTCTCTTTTTTATAATCTGATTATATTATCAGCAGTTATCCCTTTACATGCATTCCTGGTGTCAAGGATCATCCTGCTTTGTTCTACGATTTTCTGATAATCGTAACAAGTATGATCGGTTACAATTATCACGGCATCAAATTTCTCCAGATCAGTTAAAGGAACCGAATGATAAATCTTATCATTGATTTCATTATGAAATTCTGAAATGAAGGGATCGTTGTATTGGAAACATGTCCCGTATGATTCCAGAAGCACGGTCAGATCCTGGATTGGAGATTCCCGCATATCTTCAATATCTTTTTTGTAAGCTGCTCCGAGAAGAAGGATTTGTGCACGCGAGAGAGCCTTCCCTTCGAGATTAAGCATTTTCTGTAATTTATTGATTACAAATTCGGGCATATGATTATTGATCTCGCCTGCCAACTCAATCAGCCTGGTATGATAACCATATTCCCGTGCCTTCCAGGTAAGGTAGAAAGGATCCAGAGGAATGCAGTGACCACCGATACCGGGACCTGGATAGAATGCCATGAACCCATACGGTTTGGTCTTGGCTGCATCGATAACTTCCCAGACATCCAGACCCATTCTTTCGCAAAGAATGGTCATTTCATTTGCTAACGCAATATTGATATTCCTGAAAGTATTTTCGTAGATCTTTTCCATCTCGGCAACAGCAGGCGAGGAAACCAGATAGATCGGAGCGTCGAGGACTGCTTCATAAAAAATTCTGGAAATCTCATTACATGCCTGAGTTACCCCACCTACAACTTTTGGCGTATTAACGGTTTTAAAATCTCTGTTACCGGGATCAACCCGCTCTGGTGAAAAGGCAATAAATATATCCTTTCCCAATTCCAGGCCGTTTGCGGTTAATGCCGGGACTACTATTTCTTCAGTTGTTCCCGGATAAGTTGTGCTTTCCAGAATTACCAGTGTTTCGGGTGAAACATGCTTTGCCAGAGAATTTACCGCTGCTCTGATGTATGAAGAATCGGGTTGCTGATATTTATCTAGTGGTGTAGGTACGGCTATCAGAACGACATCTGTATCTGTCAGTATCTGATAATCCAATGATGCTTTGAGCATACCGCTTTGCACCAGTTCTTTCAGTTCATCATCGTCAACATCTCCGATATAATTAATAGCGGAATTAACATGAGTGACCGCATATTCGCTGACATCAACACCAACAACCTTAAAACCTTTTCTGGCGACAGTAACTGCCATTGGCAGTCCTACGTAACCAAGGCCGATGACTCCTACAACGGCAGTTTTATTACGGATTTTTTCTTTAAGATTCAACAATATCTCCTTAATATTTATAATGATCAGACTTGTAAGGGCCTTCTACCGGTACTCCGATATAATCAGCCTGTTTTTCATTCAGCCGTGTCAGTTTAACACCCAGTTTATCAAGATGCAATCTTGCCACTTCTTCATCCAGTTTTTTAGGCAGCCGATAAACACCGATCTCGTGTTTCTTCTGCCAGAGCTCGATCTGTGCTAAAACTTGATTAGCAAATGAATTGCTCATTACAAATGAGGGATGGCCGGTAGCATTACCCAGGTTGACGAGTCTACCTTCGGACAGCAGGATTATGGAATGTCCTTCCGGCAGGATAATTCTGTCTACCTGGGGTTTGATATTTATCTTCCGAACACCGGGCAGATTGTATAATTCATTGATCTGGATTTCATTATCAAAATGCCCTATATTACAGACAATTGCCTGATTTTTCATGGAACGCATATGATCAACCGTGATCACATCACAGTTACCGGTAGCAGTTACAAATATATCAGCCTGATTGACGACTGTTTCCAGGGTAGTTACTTCGAAGCCTTCCATTGCTGCCTGCATGGCGCAGATCGGATCTATTTCGGTGATGATAACCCGTGCTCCGAATCCACGCATTGATTGGGCACAGCCTTTTCCCACATCTCCATAGCCACAGATCACAACAATTTTACCTGCGACCATGACATCAGTGCCGCGTTTGATTCCATCAGCCAGAGATTCACGGCATCCGTAGAGATTATCAAATTTGGATTTGGTTACGGAATCATTTACATTTATAGCTGGGAAGAGCAATGAATCGTTATTTTTCATCTGATATAAACGATGAACCCCGGTTGTTGTTTCTTCCGAAACGCCCTTTATCTGAGTACAGATTTTTAGCCAGTCTTTCTGCGGTGTTTTATTAAGGAGATCTGAGATGATCTTCAGATCTGGCGAAGTAGCTGTCTGCGAGAATTTATCCGGATTTTTCTGCCATTCCACGGCTTTGTGCAGAAAGAGAGTTGCATCTCCTCCGTCATCCACGATCAGATCTGGTCCTTCACCACCAGGGAAACTGAGTGCCTGTAAAGTGCACCACCAGTATTCCTCTGGAGTTTCTTCCTTCCAGGCGAATACCGGAACCCTGCGTGCTGCCATTGCGGCAGCAGCATGGTCCTGTGTGGAAAAGATGTTACAGCTTGCCCAGCGAATTTCAGCTCCGAGTGCTGATAAAGTTTCGATCAGGACAGCCGTCTGAATGGTCATGTGCAGACTGCCGGTAATTCTGGCTCCCTGCAGAGGTTTCTGTTCCCGATATCTTGCCCTGATAGCCATCAGACCGGGCATTTCCAGTTCGGCAATCTCAATTTCTTTACGACCGTAATCAGCCAGTGAGATATCCCTGACCTTAAAATCCATTATTCTCTCTCCTAATCATTATCTTTGCGATTTCCATCTCGCTGGTTTCTGTTATAATCCCTGTCACGGGAAGGTCTTCTGCTGCGATCATCCCTGTTGTATCGGTCCTGCCGGTCATTTCTGTCCAGACGGTCAGTTCTGTCACTTCGTTGATAACCATCAGCTGGTCTTTCAGAGATAACCGGAGGAGTTGGATTGCCTTCGATATTTTTCATAGTCAGACTGATCTTGCCATTTTCGGCACCAATAAATTTTACTTTGACTTTATCTCCGAGTTTTACCATATCGCTGACATTTCTGATATGTGAATGATGGAGTTGAGAAATATGAACCAGACCTTCTTTGGTCCCGCTCATTATTTTAACAAAAGCCCCGAAATTTTCAACTCTGCTGACAATACCTTCATAGATTTTGTGCGGGTCGGGATCGCTGACGATATCCATGATAATTTGTCTGGCCTGTTCGATGGATTTTTTATCAGGTGAAGCTAAAGTAATCCTGCCGTCGTCTTCTATTTCGATATCTGCTCCGGTTGTTTCGATAATACCTTTGATGATCTTGCCACCTGATCCGATAACTTCTCCGATCCTTTTCGGGTCGATCATGATTGTTTCCAGTCTGGGTGCGAATTCAGATAGTTCTTCCCTTGGTTTGTCTATGGTCTCCGTGATTTGATCAATAATGCTTAACCGGGCAGTTTTTGCTTTTTCCAGAGCTATTTTCATGATATCTTTGGTAATGCCTTCAACTTTGATATCCATCTGCATGGCAGTTATTCCATCCCTGGTACCAGTTACTTTGAAATCCATATCTCCGAGATGGTCTTCCAATCCCATGATATCAGTAAGAATAACATGATTACCGGATTCTATGATCAAGCCATTGGCTATTCCGGCTACCGGTTTTTTTAAAGGTACACCACCGGCCATCAATGCCAGAGTTGCACTGCAAACAGTAGCCATGGAAGATGAGCCATTGGATTCAAGAATTTCCGAGACTAATCTTATAGTATATGGGAAATCATCTTTGCTTGGCATCATCGGTTTGATGGCTCTTTCTGCCAGAGCGCCGTGACCAAGTTCCCGTCTGCCAGGGCCTCTCATAAATCCTGCTTCTCCGACACTGAACGGCGGAAAATTATAGTGAAGAAAATAATTTTTCTTATACTCTTCTGCCAGACCATCTACAACCTGTTCATCTCTGCCAGTTCCAAGAGTGAGTGCACACAATGCCTGTGTTTCCCCTCTGGTGAAAAGACTTGATCCATGAACTCGCGGGAGAATGTCAATTTCGCAGGTGATATCTCTGATATCATCCAGACCTCTGCCGTCCACCCGGTGATGATCGATCAGAATAGCCTGACGGACCAGTTTCTTGATCAGATCCTCGTATGCTTTATCATAAGACCTTTTATGTTCAGCGAATTTCTCTTCGCCATCTTCCTCCAGATAACGGGTAAACATCTCTTCCTTACGGTTTTTAAAAGCTTCATAACGTTCGAGCTTACCGAAGATTTTGGTGTCTGTTGAGATCAGTTCTCCAAAATCCTTTTCTACTCTTGCGATTATTTCTTCAGGCACGAGATCAAGTTTTACTTCCATTTTCTCTTTCCCGGCTTCAGCAATGAACTCTTCCTGAAAAGTGATCATCTCTTTGATTGCTTCATGCCCCTTGTAAACCGCTTCCATCATGATCTCTTCATTTATTTCTTCAGAACCGGCTTCGATCATCACGATTGAAGATGACGAGCCAGCGACATCCAGATCAAGCCTTGAATTGGCAAGATCATGCAGATCAGGATTGATAACAAGTTCATCATCAATCATGGCTACCTTGATGCCGGCAATTGGTCCGTTAAATGGAATATCAGAAATAGCCAGAGCTGCAGAGGCTGCGAAAATACTCAACCCACCCGTATCACATTTCTCATCATATGATAAAACTGTTATAACAATATGAACCGAGTTTCTGAAACCGTCCGGAAATAAAGGACGAATAGCCCTGTCTATCAGACGTGCCTGCAGAGTCGCATCGGTGGAAGGTCTGGCTTCTCTTTTAAAAAATCCTCCCGGAATTTTACCGGAAGCGTACATTTTTTCGATGAAATCAACTGTCAGAGGAAAGAAATCAGTGCCTTCTTTAGGTTCTTTATCAGCAGTTGCCGTTACCAGAATACTGGTTTCTCCGTATTGAAGGAAAACAGATCCGTTTGCCTGTTTTGCCATTCTTCCGGTTTCAATTGAAAGGTTTTTTCCGGCCAGATTCATGGACTTACGGATAATATTGAAATTGTGCATTTTTTCTCCTTTGCAGGGCAGAAACTACAAGCAATAGGCTAAATTCGTAAAAAGGCAAACTTAGCTTATTGCTCTAAATCTCTGGCCTGTCTTGTGATAGATTGTTAAAGATTAAAAAAACAGGGGGATTGAACTCCCCCCTGCCAATACCTATTTTCTTAGCCCGAGTGATTTGATCAACACCCGGTAACGTTCTATATCCTTTTTCTGGATATAATCCAGCAATCGTCTTCTTTTACCGATCAACTTCAGCAGACCTCTGCGCGAATGAAAATCCTTTTTATGAATCTTCAAATGCTCAGTGATGTCTTTTATCCGCTGAGAAAGTAGTGCAACCTGAACTTCAGGTGAACCGGTATCTGAATCATGGAGTTTAAACTCTGCCACGATCGCCGTTTTGGCTTCCTGTTTTAATGCCATGCAACCCTCCTTAAGATTTGTAGACAACGGAAAAATTCCAGCCCGGATTGTAAAGTTTTTTATTATTCCCATAACTTTGGTAATAATCTGATCTCAGCTCCGGAATGATAATTTGTTGTTGACATAAAAGTTATCAGGCAGATTTTACTTCATTTTTAAATATTTTGTGGAAAGAAAATGAAAAATATACTTAAAATCTATCGAGTGATGCTTCGGCATTGGGGATATCTGATTTCCGGCCTTTTATTTATGCTGGGATTTGCTTTCTTCAGCGGAATCAGTATCACTCTGGCTATTCCCCTTTTTGATTATGTTTTTGCAGATAATAAAGTAGAAATTCTATATCGGGATTTTTCTTCATTTTATCATGCCTTATCACATGCAGTAATAACTTTTTTCCAAAATCTGCCAGACATCAAGGAGATTTTCCATAAGGAAACTCTTATTCAACTCGCTGATTTGCTTAAAGAGGTTTTAATAAAAACTGATCCGATTTTACTTCTCTGGGTGATCAGTTTTTCAATAATCTCTCTGGTGATTTTAAAAAACTTCTTCTTTTACGGGAACAAGGTTCTGTTTGCAAATTTACACGGTAAAACCATTAAAGATATCAGAAATAAGATCTTTAAAAAATATCTTTATGAATCTCTGAATTTCTTCAGTCAAAACCGAGTTGGTGATTCTCTGGTAAGAATGATTTCAGATGTCAAGATCATCAGCACAATGTTCATCAAATCTGCATTTAGAGTGCTTCAGGATTTTATCCTTCTGATCGTGAATAC
>JAFGMF010000048.1 GCA_016927675.1 Candidatus Cloacimonadota bacterium | reverse complement strand
GGTATGACGGCTACCTCGCTCAAGATATTGCTTGGAATAGAACGTACTTATCTGGGTGGAGGTGATTAGAATGGAAAAGATAAAACCGAGAAATTTCTTCGACCGAATGCAGGCTCTGGACAGACGATACATCTATCTTGTCGTTGCCCTGTCCATAATCCTTCCCCTGATCATACCCTTCAATTCCAAAACATATGTAACAGAACCGACCGAAAATGTTTATAAGAAAATCGACTCCTATGCAGGCAGAAAAGATCGTGCTATCCTGATGTGTTTCTCTCATGATGCTTCTACAATGGCCGAACTTTTCCCCATGGAAGTTGCAATTCTCAGACATTGTTTCGAACGTAAGATTCCGGTATTCACAATTTGTTTCATGCCGGCCGCTAAACCGCTGATGGACTATGCCATCATGACAGCCAAAGAAGACTATAATGTTCAATCAGGTATTGATTACCTCAGTTTCGGATACAAACCTTACGGCCTCTTCCTGCCAATACTTCTCGGTATGGGTGACGATATTTCCGAAGCAGTGGAAACAGACGATCAGGGCAGAAAAATTGACAGTCTGCCGATAATGAAAGAGATCCGAAATTACAATGAAATGAATCTGGTGATTGACTTTGCTGCTTCAGCTGCCGTATATTCCTGGATCATTTACGCCAGAGCCAAATTCGGCGTGAATGTAGCCGCCGGGATCACAGCAGTTATGGCAGCCGATAATTATCCTTATCTGCAGACAGGTCAGTTAACCGGTATGCTGAGTGGATTGAAAGGAGCAGCGGAGTATGAGAAACTGGTGGATATCTTTGCTACCCATAGAGATGAAAACGGGAATATAGCATCACGCGAATTCAGTAAAGAAATCTTAAAAGAAACCTGGATTAAACTCTCTGATATTCAAGACAGACGATATAAAACCGCCAGGATCGGGATGAATGCTCAGACAGTTGCCCATGTAATGATCATTGTCTTTATCCTCCTGGGTAATGTCGGTTATTTTGTGACTCGTAAAAAAGATATCGAGCCAACGGGTTAAGGAGGAAACATGTCTTTTGAATTAATAAGTAATACGATTGCAGCCATCTTAACTCTGTGTATTTTTTCCTTTCTGTACAAAGATAATCCTTTCTATAAATTTGCAGAATCACTCTTCATCGGAGTTTCGATGGGCTATGCGATCCCACTGGTTTATGAAAATGCCTTTATTCCTTTTGTCTGGACGCCTATCTTTGTAGAACATAGATTGATAATCCTGATCCCAACCATTATGGGTATTTTCTACATCTTCAGATTTACAAAAAATCTCAGCTGGCTTTCACGCTTCCCGATCGTTTTCGGTATGGCCATTGTCGGTATGGGTGTCCCGATGTCTATCCACGGTTCTGTTTTGGTTCAGATGAGAAGCGCCATGCTTCCGCTGGATAATATCAATACCGTTCTGATATTCATCGGTACAGTTACAATTCTGATGTATTTCTTCTTTTCCAAGGAACACAAGGGATTGTATGGAAAAATCACCAATGTGGGAGTCTGGTTCATGATGATCGGATTCGGAGCTTCTTTCGGATATACCGTGATGGCTCGTATATCACTTCTGATCGGAAGAATCCAGTTCCTGGTAGGTGACTGGCTGGGACTGATAAAATAAATCCGGATAACTATCTTAACTTATATGAAAAGCCCGATCAGTTCGGGCTTTTCATTTAGAGGTAAAAAATATGAGACCTATTGAAAGAAAAATTCTGTCTAAAATCACCGAAAAGGGCATCTCGTTTGAAGATGTTCTGGAAATACTGGATCGTACAGATCGACAGGAAATGAAAAAGAGTTTTCCTGATGATTGTCATTTTCAATCTGATAAATATTTCGCCAGAATCATTCTGGATGTTCTTCTAAAAAACCGGCTGATAAAAAAGGATGGCAATCGGTACCTGAAAGTTGAGCTCGATAAAAAGAAAGAACCAGATCAATAAACCCGGCTATTCCTTTTAACCACGCCATTGCCTCAGGATTTCATACCCGCAGATTGCCACACTCACTCCCACATTCAAAGAGTGTTTCCATCCCTTAACAGGTATCTGAACAACCTCATCGATCTGAAGCAGTAACTCCGGTGAAACACCTAAAGCTTCGTTGCCAACGATCAGTGCCGCCGGACTTCTGAACACAGTATCATAGATCATACCTGCGTCCGGTGTAATCTCCAATCCATATACCCGCAGCTTCAATTCTCTTAACCTGTTAAATATCTCTTGAGAACTGGAAAAATATTCCCAATCCACCTGAGATTCCGTTCCCATGGCAGTTTTCCTCAGTTTGGCATTATCCGGCGTTACCGTCGTACCACTCAGAAAGATCTTCGACACTCCAAGACAATCAGCCGTTCGGAAGATGGAACCCACATTGAATGCCGAGCGTAAGTTATCCAGAACCAGATATAAGGGAATCTTATCACATGCTGTTCGGCTGCCGTCTTTCTCCCGCTGTAGAAACTGATCATCCCGCAGAGATACTCCGGCTATCTGCTCAATGCGTGACTGGATATAATTGAAATCCAATCTGTTCCCCGGGTTCAGATTTCGCGATATCAACTCCCGTGATAAGTCAATTTCCGACCAGATCAGATAATTTTGATACTCATTCAATAAAACGTTTCTCCGATCTATCTCCGTCCATTGTTTTTCCAGCTGCCAGCCAAGCCTGATAATCAATTGTAATTTTCTCGTATAACTTAATTCCAGAAATTTTTCCCGTGAATAACTCATCTGTTCTCCCTGATCCAGAAATCATCATTTCATCGTCCCGGTCAATTTTTAAT
>JAFGMF010000264.1 GCA_016927675.1 Candidatus Cloacimonadota bacterium | reverse complement strand
GCGCTGGGAAGCATACTGGCAGCATTAACTGGAATGATTATCCTGATGCCGCTCTGGGGATTTGCCGGTGCTTTGAGTGCGATCATCCTCGTCTGGAGTCTGGCGGGGCTGGGAGGATTTCTCAATAAAACAAGATTGATTTTGGCAGGGATCATCATCGGTCTGTTCTTATCGGCTGTAATTTCGCTGCTGATGTATTTCAATCAGCAGGATATCGGCATTATCATCAATGTCCTGATGGGAAATCTTGGCAGGATCTTCAGTAATTCCGAATGGCCTGTTTTTCTCGGGATTTTTATCATAGCCAATCTTTTGATCCTCTATCTTTTCAGTCTTTCCCGCCAGTTATCCATCCTGGCAAGTGGTGATCTGATCGCTGCAAGCCTTGGTATCAAAGCGAAAGTGCTGAGAAGAAACATCTTTCTCGTCGGCTCACTGCTAACAGGTATGACAGTTGCTTATGCTGGAATAATTGGTTTTGTGGGACTGGTGATTCCGCATCTGACCAGAATAATCTTCCGTAATCAAAGTATGTCTCTGATATATTCAGCTTTTTTAGGCGGATTTTTTCTGATTTTTTGTGATTTACTGGCACAACATCTGACGATAGTAGAAATCCCTGTCGGGATCATCACTGCTTTTATCGGGTGTCCCTTTTTTCTGTTGATAATGCTCAGGAACAAGTAGATCTTTATCGCTGTATAGAGTGGGATGGGATCGAATGATCACATGGTGATCTTGATTTCCTTGATTTCAGGGAAATGTCCCAGATGTTCTCTGATTTCCTCGGCTACGTTATCCCGGTATTTATCGAATTTCGGGATATCGATATCGATTAATGCAATTCCATCCTGAAAACCGACATATTTAACCATTTTCAGGGTGATGATATCTTCTCCGACTTTGGGGTAAATAATTTTCCCGAGTTCTGCAACAATTGAATCTTTATTGAATGATTCCGCTTCAATCAGGTTGTTTTTCAACTCGTAAGATGTGATCGCTTTGCGCAGAGTATCAACAGCCAGTACGGAACAGTGCATTTTTACAGGCGGAAGTCCGTCCAGAGCTTCAGCAGCTTCTTTCCAGGTGATTTCCTTTGCCTCTTTCAGGGTTTTACCTTTAGCAAGATCGGTGATGATCGAAGCAGTGGCGATATTCGAAGCGCAGCCGTAAGATTGGAATTTTATATCTTCTATTACCATGGTTTCCGGATTTACTTTAAGATAAATGGAAACCTGATCACCACATGCGGGGCTTCCTTCGGTTGCGATGGCATCGGCATTTTCCAATTTACCGATATTATGCGGTTTCATAAAATGATCGAGAACTTTCTGAGAATACTGCATTGTTCTACTCCTTATTGTACAGAGGACTTCTGGATCTTAATTCATCAACAATTTTCTGTAAACTGGAAACAGTAAAGTCTATTTCTTCTTTGGTGTTATATCTGCTCAGGGTGAATTTTATTGATCCATGGGATTCTTCATGCGTTCTGCCCATGGCCATTAACACATAATTTGCCTTCAGTCCTTGAGAAGCACAGGCACTGCCGGTGGCTACTGATATCCCGGTTAAATCCAACATTACCATGATCGCCTCACCTTCGATAAAAGAGAAAGAGATATTAATATTATGAGGTGCCCGTTCGTAACCACGTGGTCCGTTCAACAAGGTATGTGGTATCTTTTCCTCTATCTGCTCCAGCAGATAATCGGATAACTCACGGATCCGATCGGCATACTTGTTGAAATCGGTGAATATCAATTCTACTGCTCTGGCAAATCCAGCTATCGAAGCCGTACTGATTCCGCCGGTTTCATGAACATCGAGTCTGACAACACCGTGTTTTACTGCTCCGAGTTGAATGCCATTTCTCTGATATAATGCACCGACTCCCTGGGGACCATGGATTTTATGCGCACTGATCGACATCAGATCGATGCCGAGATTATCGACATTTATCGGGATCCTGCCGTATGCTTCACAGGCATCCACATGCAAGATGATCTGATGGCCAGCCCGATCCAAAATCTGCCGTATTTTCTGCAGAGGTTGAATTGTACCAACCGTATGGTTTACATAGGTTGTTAAGAACATAACCGTATCCGGGCGGATCGAGTTCTCAAGTTCCTCAAGATCTATGAAACCGTCACGATCTGCGCCGAGATAAGTTACCTCAAACCCGCTTTGTTCAAAAAAAGCGGCATTAGTAAGCAGATCCGGGTAATCTATCACCGAAGTGATAATATGAGTTCCCTTATCAGCATTGGCTGATAGATAGCCTTTTATGGCAATATTATTGGCAGATGTTCCACCCGTTGTGAAATGGATCTCGGCAGGTTTTGCTCCGATCGAATCGGCAATCGTTGATCTGAAAATTTCCAGATCCCGGGAAATTTCCGAACCACTGGAAACGAAATTGCCCGGAAATTGGAATTTATCCCGCAGATAAGGTAACATAGCCTCGATCACTTCATCTGCAGGCTTGGAAGTTAAACAGTTATCCATATATATTCTTTCCATTTTCTCTCCTATAATTTGGATAGGATATTTTCCAGTGTGATCGAATTAAAATAAGATTCCAAATCTTTAGTGATCTCATCCCATATTCTGGAAAAACCACAGGGAAAACCGGAGCAATATTCGTTTTTTCTTTCATTCTCCGGACAGAATTTACTCGAGACTTCATCATCAACAGCATGAATAACGTCAGCCAGAGTGATTTCGGCAAACGGACGGGAAAGATAATATCCCCCTGCAGCTCCATGGGAGGCATTAAGGAGACCTTTATGACGAAGTTTAAGGAAAATTTGTTCAATATACTTTCGGGGCAGATGCTGCATCTGACAAATCCTGC
>JAFGMF010000047.1 GCA_016927675.1 Candidatus Cloacimonadota bacterium | reverse complement strand
ACAACAGCTGTAATTGCAGCTCCGTCAAATTTTCACATAGGTATAACTGATTCTGGTCAAACAGAATTAACCTGGAATAATCTTGGGCTTTTTTATCGGATATACAAAAGCCCTGATCCTTATGCTGATTTCCCTGATGAATGGATTTTACTGGACAGCCTGCTGGCCCAGGGAGTTTTTATAGACACCGTTATTTCGAGTAAATCCTTTTACAGGATAACGGCGGGAACCATACCTGAACATCAGGAAAACTAAACAATGAGGAAGATATGAAAAGGTGTGCAGTTTTTTCACTTGTCTGTCTGATGATCTCCGTTTTGGCGGCTGATCCGCCAGACTGGGTTCCTATAACCGGAACAGAATATTCGATGGTTGTTATGGCAGAGATAAATTTCAATTATGTTACTTTTGAACCTGATCAGGAAAACATGGCAGCAGCCTTTGGTCCGGGCGGAGAATCAGACTGCCGCAGCCTGGGTGTATGGCAGGAAAGCAATCCTCCTTACTATGATGGCTTCTGGTATTTCACTATTGTCGGGAATCAACAGGATATTGGTCAGGAAATTAACTTTAAAATCTACGATCATCTGTCAGATAATATCTATCAATGCGAAGGAGTGGTTAGTTTTGCCGATAATGTAACCATCGGCACTCCCTATGATCCTTTTGATTTAACGGTTTTCGCTGCCCTGGGCAGTATCGGCGGAATGATTACTCTGGTTGGTCCGGGTAATATGGAAGATGTGGAGATTCATGCTGGAAATTTCTCCACTCATCCTGGAGCGAACGGGGCATTCCTGCTGTACCTGGCACCGGGAGAGTACGAAGTTACTGCAAGTCTTGAGGGCTATTACTCCGAACCTCAGAATTATCCACTGGTGGAAGTGATTGAAGATCAAAATACCGGTGGACTGAACTTCATCCTAACGTTGATCACACAAATGGAAATCATGCTTCCCGAGTCTCTTCAGGTTGTACCGGGATCTGTTCTATCTCTTCCTGTTGCACTACTGAATCCGGATGAAGAATTAGTGGAAGGGATTGATCTGATTTTCTCTTTTGATGAAACCATTCTGACCGTTGATAACGTCACTCTGGAAAACAGTGAATTATCAGGTTACGGATATTCGCTATTTTATAATAATACTATTCCCGGAGAACTAACAATCACCATTTATGCCAATTCCAATCTTTTCTCCGGCTCAGGAACGATCGTTTTTATAAATTTCACCGTATCGGCTGAAGCTCCTGCCGGAGCAGATACAGAGATCGAAATCACTGCCGCTACGATCAATGAGCAGCCAGTACCGTACAACAGCTGCCTGCTTATGATCATTGACAATGCCTTTGATATCTCAGGCAATATTTCCTATTTCTTCAGTTACCTGCCAATATCTTCTGCAGAGATCTTTCTGCAGGGTGATGATTACCAGATCACAGGTAGTGATAATTCGGGTAATTACCTGTTTTCTGCACTGCCCGGTGGAAACTATTTCACTTCGGTCAGCAAAAATACCGACCTGGCCGGATTAAGCGGAACTGACGCTTCCCGGGTCGCACGCTTTTCGGCTTCGCTATATGAATTCAATTGTTTGGAACAGATAGCGGCAGATGTTACCATGAATGGCAGCATAAGCGGAACCGATGCTTCCAGGATCGCCCGTTATGCTGCTCAGATTATCTCCGATCTGAACAGCGGAACCGACTGGATCTTCGTCCCGGAACAGATCGAAGAATGTGAAAACTGGCCTCCAATAATATTTGATACCACCAGAGTATATCAACCTCTGTTCAATGACATGGAAAACCAGGATTTTATCGGGATCAGACTGGGCGATGTAACCGGTAACTGGTCTCCGGATTCTGAAGCTATCAGCAAAAATACCATTATAAATGAGCGCCAGGAAACTTCTGCTTCCTTGCCGGAAATCGAAGCCTCTTACAACGAATCAATCACAGTTCCATTAACAGTAAATGACCTGGAAGACCTGGAAGGAATGGATATTACCATTACTTTTGATGAAACTGTAGCCATCGCTACCGGTGCAAGTATAGAAGAGGGAATCCTTGCTGATGAAAATTACGGATTTCAGGTTAACAGCGGCAATCCGGGTCAGTTGATTCTGGTGTTCTATGCCAATCAGGATCTGTTCAGCGGCAGCGGAATTGTAGCATATTTAAACTTCCTCATCACCGGCAATTCCGGAGATTTCACCGAGTTGGCTTTTACCGAGTTCTATGTAAATGAAACCGATTATCTTGAAAACACCAGCAACGGTTCGATTTCCATCACTACATCTTCCCCACCAGCCGAACTGCCTTGTGCAAACGCATTCGGATTAATAAGGAATTATCCTAATCCCTTTAATCCGGAAACAACGATAACCTATAGCCTGAATCAAGAAGGCTGGACTGAACTGACGGTTTTTAATCTTAAGGGTGAAGTAATCGATAATCTGATCAGAGAAGATAAATCTGCAGGTATTTATCAGATAACCTGGAATGCTTTGAATCAGAGTTCCGGTATTTATCTTGTGCAACTTAAAAACAATGGCAGAAAGGATATTCAGAAGATTATTTTATTGAAATAGTTCGGCTAATCATCGCCTGGACTCTTTCAGTCCATGCCCCGTAAACGCTGTAATGATAGATCCAGCGGAAGACATTAACTCCCTATTTTCTGCCAAACCGGCGAAAGCGATTACTGCTGTTGATTCGAGATAAAATCCCATTTCTGCGAGTAATCGCTGATATTTATTTATCTGTTGAGAACTTACACAGATAATATCTCCTCCGCTTTCCCTGATCGCCGATACTATCTGTTTTATTCTGATCGGAGCAGATATGGCAATTCCACGGCCTGATTTGATCTGATCAATCCTAAAATTTTGTTCAGGCAAATTATTAAAAGATCTATATACGGGGCAACAGCTTTCCAACTGGACTCCGATCAGTCGGGGCAATCGCTTTATTATCCCTGCCCTGATCAGGTCTTTAAATCCAAGATATGCACCCAGCAATAAAGTACCGTTACCTACAGGTAATACCAGAATATCAGGAGATTCCCAGTTCAACTGTTCACAAATCTCAAAGGCAAAAGTTTTTGTACCCTGAAAAAAATAAGGATTCCAGCTATGGCTGGCATAATAGGTGGTTTTCGCTTTTTCCAAAGCCAACTCAGCTGCATGTTGTCTTGTTTCTGCATTCAGATTGAGCAGTGCGCCATAACTTTTGATCTGCTCCAGCTTCCCGGGAGCAGTATCACAGGATGCAAAAATCTCACATTCTATCCCGGCCCGGGCACAATATGCAGCCAGCGCTGCTCCGGCATTACCGGAAGAATCCTCTATAACCCTAACGATATTCAATTCTCTCAGTTTATTTACTAAAACTGCAGCGCCACGATCTTTAAAGGAACCAGTCGGGAAAAGATATTCCTGTTTAACATGGATCTTTCTTCCCGAAAATTCAATTTCCAGCAGCGGAGTAAAACCTTCCTGAAAACTGATAATTTCAGTATCATTACTAATAGGTAGCGCTTCCCGATAACGCCAGAGATCATATTCTTTTGAACTTATTGATTTAAAATCTACCAGCGGAGTGAAAACAAGATCAAAAAATCCTCCACAGGAACAACGCCAAATTTTGGCTGCAGGTTCGTATTCTTCTCCGCAGAGATAACATTTCAGCTTTTCCTTTAATTCTTCTTTCATGTGATTAAAAACCCCTCTATCCCGAAAGAATTCTAATAACTATTTCTGGATGTTTTATCTGGCTACTAATTCGGCAAGTAATGCAGTAAATTTGTAGACATCTTCTTCCTGAGTATCAAAAGATGTCATCCAGCGAACTTCTGATCTGCTTTCATCCCAGACATAGAAAAAGAATTCCTTCTGCAGAAGCGGAATTACTGATCTGGGGATCACAGCGAATACTCCGTTCGCTTCAACTTTCTGGGTTATTTTTACCCTAGGGATTTTTACAACTTCTTCTGCCAGAAGTGCTGCCATCCGATTTGAGTGTAACGCATTCTGACGCCAGAGATCATCTGAAAGCAGAGAAGTCAACTGAACAGACATGAAACGCATTTTTGAACCAAGTTGCATCCCCTGCTTGCGCAGATACTTAAAATCAGCAGACAAAGCCTGATCAAAAAATATCACCAGCTCACACTGCATTGCTCCGTTCTTGGTCAAACCAAAAGAGAGTACATCTATCCCCGCATCTCTGCTGACTGCTCGTAAAGAAAGATCAAGACTTGCTGCTGCATTACATATTCTGGCACCATCCATATGAACTTTGAGACCATGGTGATGAGCGTAATCACAAATTATTTTAAGCTCTTCCGGCAGATAAACCGTACCCAATTCCGTTGCTTGGCTTAGAGAAACGATTCCCGGCTGAGAGTGATGTTCAAAATCGAACCCATGCATATGACTGGCTATTTTCTCGACTGTTAATTTTCCGTCGGGAGTGGGGACGGTCAACAGTTTACATCCGGTAAATCTTTCGGGAGCACCGCATTCATCAACGTTTATATGAGATGTTTCCGTACAAATAATGGAATTATATGCCTTGCTCACAGCATCAAAACTGAGAACATTGGCACCAGTTCCATTAAAGACAAAATATGCGTCAATATCAGCTCCGAAATGATTTTTAAGGATGCGGATCGCTTCTTCGGTAAACGGATCATCTCCATAACCTACTACATGGCCTTCATTCACGTCGTTGATTGCTTTCATGACGGCGGGATGTACCCCAGAGTTATTATCACTGGCAAATCCGCGTTTTGTTATCCTTTCCATTTTAATACTCCAAGATTTTTATTCTGTTTTTCTGATAAATCTTTTTTTGTCAAATAAACAAAAAAGGGATCAGCAACAAATACCGATCCCTGAAATAAATTATTTTTCCTTTAATGATTGTAAATATGAACATCCCGTTGTGGAAATGGAATCGAAATCCCGTTAGCGTCAAACTCCAATTTCACCTTTTCCTGCATATCGAAAAATAGTCCCCAGTAATTTTCACTTGTACACCAGATGCGGAAAACAAAATTCACAGAGCTGTCACCCAGCTCAGATAATGCAACCTGAGGTGCAGGATCAGATAAAATACGTTCATCGGAACTGATTACCTTGAGCATTATTTCTTTGGCTTTCTTGATGTCATCACCATAACCTATCCCGAATTGCAGGTCTACTCTGCGAATCGGCTGCGTGGAGAAATTTGTTAGACTGGTGTTAGAAATTTCTCCATTGGGGATGATTATGGTTTTATTGTCCGGTGTAATAAGAATAGTATTAAAAATCTGGATTGAATTCACAGTACCTGAGTTACCACCCGTTTGAATATAATCGCCTAATTTAAAGGGTTTGAAAAGCATTATCAGGACGCCACCTGCAAAATTGGCCAGGCTTCCCTGCAGCGCCAGACCGACAGCCAAACCTGCGGCACCGATCAGTGCCACAAAAGAGGTCATCTTCAATCCAAGCATGGATAAAACCGTGATCCACAGGATAACTTTAAGACCGATCCCGATGATGCTTTTCAGAAAGCTGGTCAAAGTCGGGTCAAAACGAGAAGCAGGCATTTTCTTAAAAATCAGCTTTAATACAGTATTAATTATCCATAATCCCACGATCAATACTACTATCGCGATCAGCAATTTAGGACCGTAGAAAATTAATTTTTCCAGTCCTTTAGCCAGTAAACCCTGCACATCAATCATCTTACCTCCCGAATAACATTATTTTCTTCTCAATATGTATTAACTAATTGTTAGCTTAAATTTTATGTAAAAAAAACAGGAGGTTGATCAACCTCCTGTAATAATAAAATTCACCTATCGCTGGATCCCGATATACTTGGCATCGCCAAAAGCAAGAATCGGGAAGAAAATGAACCCGAGCAGAATCAAACCAATACCGAATCCGGTACCTTTGCCAAAAGCTTTGGCAATATCCAGAAGAACAATGATACTGATAACAATGTTTACTCCAGGAATAAACATGAGTAAAAACCACCAGCCGGGACGACCAGCTATTTCCATCTGCAGAATTACATTATAGATCGGGATTATACAGCCCCATCCTGGTTTTCCGGCTTT
>JAFGMF010000046.1 GCA_016927675.1 Candidatus Cloacimonadota bacterium | reverse complement strand
TGCCGGAACAGTTGAATTTTTCAGTTTGAATCCGGTTCAGGAAGGAGTAGTATATTATTTCGCGATCAAGGCTTTCGATGAGAGTAACAATGAAGGCAGTGTCTCAAATTCTCCAGCTGGCAAAATCATCTATCAGATCAATACAGGTCCCTGTAACGGATGTGGAAACTGCGTGAATCATTGCGATCAAAATGCGATAACCGATCATGGCAACTGGGCTTCCATCAATGCCGATCTCTGTATCGGATGTGGCGATTGCGTAAATTACTGCCCGAGGAATGCCATCCACATGTATGTTATCGCCTATTAACTCTGAAGGTAAATATGTTATTAAAAAAGATCGAGATTATCCTGATTTCACTTGTGCTCGTAGCGATGGCTGGTGCTTTGGTCAGGGGCGCCATCTTTGTTGAGTCTGACCGTTGTGTAGGTTGTGGCGATTGCGAACTGGTTTGTCCGGTTGATGCAATCTCTATTATTAATGGGCACTCGGTGATAGATGCCGAAAAATGCATACAATGTGAAATCTGTCTGAAAACCTGCATGTATAACGCCATTAAAAAGACAAAATGAAACGGCTGATCCTGTTAATATTAATTGTTTTCCTGTTATTTTATCTGGGCTGCAGAAAGTTAAACAGCCCTGAATATAATGTAGATGCTCAATCCTGTAACGGATGTGGCAGATGTATTCAGATCTGCCCGGTTGATGCAATAGAATTCGATGCTGATGGTAATGCCACGATCGATCAAACCAAATGCAATCAGTGCGGACAATGTATTACCATCTGTCCCCAGGGGGCAGTACATTAATGAAAAAACAGATTCTGTTGTTTCTGCTTATTATAAATCAGTTTCTATTTGCCTTACCGGAAATGATCAACTGGTCACAATTGAGTTATCAGATTTTTCTGAGTAACGATGAGCAGATAGACGTAGTTACAAGTGCAACTCCCGATAAAGATTATAGTGTTGACACTTCACCAAAATCTGGTTTTCGCTGGCAGCACGAACTTGCTGTCAAACTATCTCCCAAACTGCAGCTGGATTTGAAGAACGACCATTTTTATTCCCAGAAAAGTGCAGAATTGAGAAATTCCTTTCATTATAACTACGCCAGATTAAGACTATCATACCAGAACAATATCCATTATGCCAGCGTGAGTTATGCTAATCGTTTCTATAACGACAAGGAAACCAGACTGCTTACTTTGCCGGGTTTGGAAAGGGAAACCAAGCAGCGAATGGTTCACAATACTGTTTTATACTATCGACTCAAAATGGACAGGTTAACTCTGGAATTATCAGGCGGGATCAGAAATCTAGATTATGAATGCTATGAAGCTTATCTGGAAGAAGATGATGACGACGACAGCACTCGTGAGGAAGAATGGCAGGTAGACCGGATACGTGGCTGGGATCACGATATTTATCTCGAAGCAGACCTTGAATATGGGATCACCGATCAATTTTACCTGCTGATGAAGATATACCAGAAAAATGATCTGAATAAAACTGATGCCTATGATTATGATCGATATGGGTTGGGTGTGAAATTTAATCATAAATTCGATTTTTTTAACATGATCAAGGCAAGTTTTATCTATTTCCGACAGGATTTTGCCTCGGGAAACTCCAAAGATAATTGTTTCGAAACCGATTTCCGTTACACAAAAAGAATCGGTGGTAATCTGGCCGGATTTATCTCTTATAATAACAGATCATGTTACGACAGTGAACTCAAAGAGATCTTCAGGATTTCCAACCTGATCAGGGTTATAGCGAAGTACAGCTATTTAACCGGGAATGTTCAGGATTCTTATCTGCTGGCAGGGATCAAGTTAAATCCGGAAAATAATGGCAATGCCGTAATGCTCGAATTGTCTAATTATCTCTGGCATGACATATATCTCACAGCCGGTACTGATTTTGCTCCGGATCTATATTTGACAGTTTCCGGTAAATTGGAATATCACCTTAATGCCAGAATCTCTTTCTGGCTTCAGGATGATTATACTGATTATGAGTTAAGTACAGCCCAGCATATTTTCTCGCTTGGCTTCACAGGGTATTTCTAATCTGACAATAGACGACAACACCTTTTTAACATTTTAATAAAAAGTTCAAATATTTCATTGACAGGAAAATAACACCTCAGTTTTTTGCAATTGTTGATAAAACAAAGGGGGGCGAATGACCCGTCGAGAGGAAATTTTGAAGGCTGCTCAGCATGCTTTCCTGAAATACGGGCTGAACAAGATCACATTGGATGATATAGCTCAGGAATGCGGGATAAATAAGACAGCGCTATATTATTATTTTAAAAATAAGGATGAAATTCTGGGACAGATGTTTCTGATGAAATATAACGAATTCAGGGAACAAGTTGATTCTGCGGTGATGGAAGCAGACGATATCCGGATCAAGCTGCGCACTTTTATGTTGATGAAGATCAATCTGATGCTTGAGAATATGCCGTTTATCAATCTTTTTGAAAAAGAAGGATTACCCTCCCGAGCCAAGAAGTTCTTAACCGAACATCGGCAGAAGATCATGGATTTTGATTTCAAGCTGATCAAAGGTATTATCGATAAGGGGCAGCGCAGAAACAGGATATCTTCACAGCTGAGTGAATCTCTTGTTTTAATGATCCTTGGAGTTACTTATGGATCTTTCATGGGTAAATTCATGGAACATGCAGACTGGAATATCGAAGCGATGGTTGATACGACCATAGAAATTATCCTTAAAGAAATTGAATGAACAGGAGTTTTTCAAGATGAAGCGCATTTTTATATTAATTGTAGTAATTTTATTCGGGATGACGGTATTGGATTCAGTGAGTTTAAATCTGGAGCAGAGCATTGAGCTGGCGAGAGATAACAACAAAGAACTGCAGATAGCCAGGGAAGAAGTTGAGCGTTACCGTCAGGAATATCGAAATGTTCGCGGTAATCTTTTCCCACAATTGACATTATCCGGCGGATATCAATACAGTAAAACTACTCTGCCCGATTCAGCCGTTCCTCCTGCGGTATATCTTAGTGATGAGATCAATTCTGAGGCTTCGGCAAACGATACTATCATTGCCGGTTTTTTTGATCAATCGATGGCAATGCTGATTCCTGAGCAGGAGCAGGAGCAGTATTCTGCTTTCGCGCAGATCAAGCTTGATCAGGTTGTCTTTCTGGGCGGAAAGTTGATCAACGGTATCAGTATTGCCGGCAAGTTGTATCATCTTCAGGAAAAAAAGTATTATCTGACAGAACAGGATGTAATCTTTAATACGGTAGATCAATATTATCAGACAAAACTGGCGGAAGAAGTCGTCAAGATCCAGCGTGAAGCTCTCGATTTTGCCGAAAGATATTATGATCAGGTCATCAACATGTATGATCAGGGTCTGGTTTCCGAGTATGACAAGTTAAGAGCACGTCTGGAGGTTCTTAAATTGCAGCCTCAATTGCTGGAAGCGGAGAAGAATCGGGAACTGGCCAGGGAAAGTTTCGGCAATTATCTCAATCTGAAGCAGGAAGAGTTGGAATTAACTGATCCTATCGAGTTACCCGAGATGGAGATGATCGATCTTACGACAGCTCTGGATGAAGGCTTGCAGCAGAGAATGGAGCTGGAACTCTCTGATTTGAGTCTTCAGGTAAGCAAGGTAAATTTACGTTATGAGAAGGGTAATTTCCTGCCTGATATTGCCATCAGTGCGGAATATAACTATTACGGCTCGGATCAGAGTAAAATAGAAAGTTCTGACTGGGGTGATTCCTATCAGATCGGGATCGGTTTTTCCATGCCTCTGTTCACAGGTTTTTCCAATTCTGCCAAGATTGCTAAAGCCAGACACTCACTCAAGCAGGCAGAATTAAATCATCAGGATCTGAAGGAAAAGATCGAATTGGATATCCGCAATGCTTATCATCAGTGGCAGGCGAATCTGAGCAAAGTCAGTACTCAGCAGGAGAATGTTGAGCTGGCGGAGAAAGGGTTGGCAATCGCTCAGGCACGTTATGAAAATCAGATTTCCAATCAGCTTGAGGTAATTGATGCTCAATTGCAGCTTAAAACTGCTCGACTCAGTTATCTGCAGACAGCTTATTCAGCAGCTCTTTCCTACATTAAGCTGAAAAAAGCCATCGGAAGAGAATTATAATAGAAATAGATTTGGGGGAATAAAATGAAAAAATCTGTTTTAGCGATCATCATTTTAATAATGATA
>JAFGMF010000263.1 GCA_016927675.1 Candidatus Cloacimonadota bacterium | reverse complement strand
CTCTTGAAGCCTGTTTCCTGCCAGAGACAGGCTTCATTTTATAATATTTTTATATAGCATTTTCCATGCCATCAGCGTAATATGCTGTAATGAATGAAGGATACAAAAAAATCCATGTACTATTATCCAGGATAATGTGCGCATTTGTACATAGGATGTTCGATTTTGTGCAAAAAGAACATCACTGATTATTTTGGACTGTAAAAATTTAATCGTCTGCTTCTGTTAAGTGGAATTTAAATCTTATCAATCACCATACATAAAATTATAGTAATTCTGATAATCTCCGGAGATAATACTGTTCAACCATTCAGTGTTTTCAAGATACCAATTTACCGTTTTTATCATACCCTGCCTGAAATTGGTCAACGGCCTCCAGCCAAGCTCATTCTCAATTTTACTGTAGTCGATTGCATAACGGCGATCATGAGCCTTTCTATCTTTAACGTAACTAATCAGGGAATCAGGTTTATTCATCAATTCAAGGATCAGCTTAACGATTTCAATATTCTGTTTCTCGGCGCTTCCACCCAGATTATAGACATTCCCGGGAACACCTTTTTCCAGTACTTTCAATATTCCGGAACAATGATCATCCACATAAATCCAGTCTCTGATGTTCCTGCCATCTCCGTAAACAGGAAGTGCTTTATCCTGCCGCGCATTGTTTATCATCAGAGGAATTAGTTTTTCGGGAAACTGATAAGGTCCGTAATTATTCGAGCATCTGGTAATATTCACTGGCAATTCGAAGGTTTTGAAATATGCCAGAGAAATCAGATCTGAAGCGGCTTTAGAGGATGAATACGGTGAAGTGGGATCAAGAGAAGTCTGCTCTGTAAATAAACCTTCAGCCCCAAGAGAACCATACACTTCATCGGTTGACACCTGGATATACTTCTCCACACCTTTATTGATAGCGAGATTGAGAAGATTCTGGGTTCCGACAACATTGGTCAGGATAAACTGATTTGGTTCTAAAATACTTCTGTCCACATGGGATTCTGCAGCGAAATTTATCACACTGGTAAAATCCAATGATCTCAGCATGGCGATATCATCGAGACAGGTGATATCACCACGCAGGAATTCATATCTTTGATTATTCTCAACATTTCTAAGATTTTCCAGGTTTCCCGCATAAGTAAGACAATCAAAATTAATTATTCGATATTCCGTATTATCCAGAATATATCTGATGAAATTACTCCCGATAAAACCGGCGCCTCCGGTAACAAGAATTGTCTTCATAATAAATCCTTTTTCTTATAAGAAAAAAATGCCGTCTGGACATCCTGGAGACGGCATTTTCTAAAAACTCAGCTTATTTCAGCAGGACCATCTTATGGTTTTGAGTCTGCTCAGATGATCTGAACAGGCATAAGTAGATCCCACTGGGAACACTCTTATCTTTATGGTCTTTTCCATTCCAGTAAACTTCATAGTATCCTGCATCCAGAACTTCATTTACCAGTTCTGTAATCAATTCTCCTTTGAGGTTGAACACAGAAATTTGCACAGGCTGCGCTGTAGAAACCTGATATCTGATAGCCGTACTTGGATTGAACGGGTTAGGAGAGATCGACTTCAATCCGGTTGAAACGGGGAGCAGCTCATTTCCGGCAATCGTATGTTCGACTGTAGCCATATTCGATGGTTGAGACTCAAATAACTCGCCGTAAACAGCTGTGATATGGTATTGATAAGATCCGGTAGGCACACCAACATCGATATACCAAGTACCGTTGATGTTCGTCAGCAGATCATTATTTCGATATACATTATAACTGCTCAGGTTGCGGGGTCCGTCTGGCTCTTGCCATTGAAGGACAATATTCGGGTTGGGATCATTAGTTGTTACACTCAGATTCTGTGGTGTTGGCAAGATAAGATCTATGGTTTCGCTATTGCTTGCCACAGATTCGCCCTGATCGTAAAGAGCCGTTACCCAGTACTGGTATGAACCTTCATCAAGGCAGTTATCATCAAAATGAGTGGTCAGGAACGGAGGGGATATCTGGGCATAAAGTTCTTCATTTCGATAGATATTATACCCGATAAGATTCCTGAAATACTCCGGTTCTTCCCAATCAAGCTGAATATCGTTATAATTTTGCAAAGAAGCCACCAGATTCCGCGGTGGATTTAAACTGGAAAACTGAGGATTTGATAATCCTTTCACACAGAAATTACCTGTATTATCATATCCAGAAGGATCATCATATTCATAGAAATCATGCCAGGAGTTGCCGGCAAAATAAAAACTCTCTTCGGGTTCTGCACTGGATTCCACAACCACACGATAACTGGCGCCCAGTAATACCGGGACTTCGGATGTTCGGTCGTATGGCTGCCCCCCAGCAGATAGATATAGATAAATGTAAAAATCATCCCCGGCACTTAAACTGATGGTCTCCGTAAGGTCAACCGTGTGAAATCCGCGATATTCAAAAAAGCCAGACACCTCACCAAGGAGATTTGACAGTTCTCCCTGACTGAATTCGCCATAAACAGCAACGGAAAAATCAACATTATCTTCAGCGGTAAAGAAACTCACTGCTTCGAGCTGTTCATCTGTTTCAGCGTTAAAGGCATTGAAAACTTCCTGACAATCTGGTTTTGTGTCCCGCCAGCCATGATAATCATGATAATAGACATTTTGATAGGGCATGGGCACAACATCCTGAAAGGATACAGAGCCCATGAAAGGTTCCTGGCAGCTGTATTTATCATAATATGAAATCCAGAAATAGCCATCCAGACCCCAACCGCTACCCCAACTGTTTTTGCAGAGCCAGGCACCGGGCAATGGAGCCTGGGTCTGTTTGTTGTCATCCCAACCAACAATGCTGATCGCATGATTCGGCTCGACTTGACTGGTTGGCGGCTGATAATGTGTATAATTCCAGAAATCCATAAAGGAGTTATCATAGCACATGCATGTTCCCATAACTCCTTCTTCCATGATTTTATTCTTGATCAGATCAAGATTGGCTAAGTTTTCCCCGGCTTGAAACCACTCTATATGACGGGGATAATAATAATGATAACTACTGGAATGCCTTAAGGGAGGTGAATTGAAAGACTGGCCGTCAATATCTCGCACTGCTCCTTCTCCCCTGGAAAGATAAGCCGATGTAACCAGATAATCACCGCCATTATGGACTTCCAGACCACTTCCAGTGGGTGGATTGAGATCGTCATTGTTATGTTGGTTGAAGCCATTCCACCAGTCCAGATGATATTCGGCAAGATTTGGCTCCCCGTCTTCTCCGGCTGCTGACCAGTTCCCGGACATCATCAGATTGCCTTCCATCGATGCCATGGCACCATGAGTCCAGCAGGTTCCTCCCTGTTGACTCTTCACAGAGGTAACATAGTTTACACCTTCATAATCGCGAAGGTCAAAAGTAGATGGAGGATCTCTGAAACTCAATTCCTTACCGTTGATCTCAGCTTGGAGTGATATTATTACGGATAATAATGTGATAATCAGAAAAAGTGAACGCATTTTGGTGTTTTTCATGTTCTTCTCCTTCAAAGAATTATTGCATTCTTCCATTAACCCCTTTTATCAGTCAAGTTTTTAAAGATAATTAAAGGCTAAATCAAGATACAGATCTATTATTCTATCTCCCGCCAGAAGATAAAGTCCACTGCCAATGGCTAAAAAAGGTCCGAAAGGAAATTCCCTTCCTTTTTGATGATTGATTAAAACCAGAAAAATCATGGCAAGAACTGAAGAAAACAAAACGGTGAACAGCAGACCTGCCGGGCCTGTATATACCCCGATCAAAGCCACATATTTAATGTCTCCGCCTCCCAGAGATTCTCTTTTCAGCAGATAAGATATCAACAAAGCTGAAAGTAGAAAGAAGACAAAACCTCCGATGCCGGAAAGAAAAGCTGCCTTGAACTCAAGCTCGTTTCCGGGGATCAAGGATAAACCCAGTCCAATTACAATCAATGGTAACGTGATCACATCCGGGATGATCTGATGATGAAGGTCTATAAAAAAAATTATGATGCCTGCCGAAATAAAAATGATATCTCTGAAGAAATTTACATCAAATTGGTAATGATTATTCCAGAAAAGCAGCAGGAATAAGATCGGTGTAATAAATTCTACCAAAGGATAATGCCAGTTGATCTTTTTTTTGCAGCTTCTGCATCTGCCTTTGAGCAGTAAGAAACTCAGCAACGGAATATTATCAATATATTTGATATTGTTCCCGCAATTGGGACAATGGGAAGCAGGAAAAACCACCGATTCCTTTCGGGGAATTCTGCTTATGCAGACATTGAAAAAACTGCCGAATACTAATCCCAACAGGATAATCAATATCCCGAAAAAAATTTCTTCTACCATAATATTAAAAAAGCAGGGGTTTAAAAAACCACCTGCTTTTCGAAATACATATAATTGTTAACAATCTATTTTGATCCGGAACTGATTGCCAGTCCGAGATTGAAAATCGGCAGATAGATCACGATAATGATCGTACCCACTACACCTGCCATCAGAATTATCAGAATCGGTTCTATCAGAGAAGTTAACCTTTCTATCACCGAATCCACCAGTTTTTCAAAGAATTCTGCTGCTTTGGCAAGCAGCTTATCCATATCACCCGTTTCTTCACCCGTTGAAATCAACTGAAGAAGAGTCGGGGGAAAAACCCCGGTTTTCTTGAAAGCTCCGGCAACACTATATCCTTCTTTCACCATAACCCTGGCTTTACGGACAGCACTCTCAATTACAGCGTTCTGGACAACGTTTTCAACCAGTTCCATCGTCTCCATGATCGGCACCCCGGAAGCCATTAAAATGCTGAATGTCCGGCAGAATTTACTGAAAATCGAATTTTTCAGCATATAGCCAATAACCGGAAATCCCAGGATAATGCGGTCAACCAGATAACGTCCTTTATCGGTTAGATAGAAAAGAAAAAACGACATGAAAATTGCCAGTACGGTAAGAAACGCGAAGAAGATATTATCCCGGATAAAATCGCTGACCCCGATAGCGATCAGAGTTGGAGCGGGGAGTTCAGCATTAAAATTTTCATATACTTTCGCAAACATCGGGATGATATGATAGAACAGGATCCATACTGCCACTGCCAGAACACAGATGATAAAGATTGGATATGATAATGCTGACCAGACTTTACGTCGAGTATCTTCGATCTTTTCCAGGTATTCTGCCAGTTCATCGAGTACTGTATGCAGAGTACCAGACACTTCACCGGCTTTGACCAGAGACACATAAAGGGGATTGAATACACCGGGGTGCTGTTCCATTGCTTCTGACAGGCTGAACCCTTTTTTTATGTCATTGGATAATCTGACTAACACTGTTCGGAATTTCTTGTTCTTTTCGCCTTTCTCCAGATTCGAGATGGATTTTTCAATAGTTAATCCGGCGGAGAACATGGTAGCCAGCTGTCTGGTAAAGAATACAAGTACTTTAAGTCCAACTCCGGTTCGGATTTTGTAGATCGTCAGCATCAATTTATCGAAAAGTGATAGTTTGCCTTTAAAAGCTCCCTCTCCAGTCGATTTGACCGAGATGATCGTACCGCCTTCTTTGGTGAGTTTATCAATGGCTTCATCCATTGATGTAGCCTTGATTATACCTTCTGATCTGGCACCTTTGGCATCTTTAATTACGAATTGAAAACTTGCCATATATTTCCCTTTGATTAATTATCTTTTACAATTCTTCGGCAACGGTGAATTTAATGATCTCCGTGATGGTTGTAATTCCCAGCCGCATTTTTTCCATTCCGCTCTGATGCAATGTTAACATTCCGTTCTTCAGAGCTTCGATCTTGATAGTATCCTGATTAGCACTCTCAAAGATCAGTTTCCTGATAGCAGGAGAGACTTCGAGCATTTCAAAGATACCGGTTCTTCCCGAGTATCCTGTATTATCACAATGCACACAACCTGAACCATGTTTGAATTTGATTTTCTTAGCCTCATCCTTGGTGATCCCAGCATCGTTAAGTTCCTGATCAGTCGGTTGATAATCTGTTTTACAATGAGGACAGATCAACCTTAATAACCTCTGTGCCATCACAAGGTTCAATGATGATGCAACCAGATAGGGCGGAATCCCGATATCCAGCATTCTGGTAATGGTAGACGTAGCATCATTGGCATGCAGGGTAGTAAATACAAGATGCCCCGTCAAAGAGAATTTGATGGCTATGTCTGCTGTTTCCTCATCACGAATTTCACCGATAAGCACAATATCTGGGTCCTGACGAAGCACTGAACGCAGCGCTCTGCCAAAGGTTAAATCTATCTTGGCATTAGTTTCTATCTGGGTGATCCCATCCAGACGATATTCAACCGGATCTTCTACCGTAACGATATTTGTTTCAACATTCTTGATCTCTTTCAGGGCAGCATGCAATGTGGTAGATTTACCACTTCCGGTAGGACCGGACACGATCGTGATTCCATAAGGACGGCGCAGCCATTTTCCGAAGATCTCATGATCTCGTTTGTTGAATCCCAGAGTTGTCAGACTGAAACCAAATTCTCCTTTATCCAGCAAACGCATTACCACTTTCTCGCCGGTAACAGTTGGTACGATAGATACACGTACATCCACACTTTTGATAGATGTTTTCAGTGAAATATGACCATCCTGGGGAAGACGACGTTCTGCAATATTCAGTTTGGACATTACCTTGATCAGAGAAACGATTCCGGTGTGAAGACCGATTGGTGGCGACATCACTTCACGAAGAGCACCATCAATTCTGAATCGTACTTTAGTTTCTTTTGACAGAGGCTCAATATGAATGTCGGTTGTGTTCGACTTAATCGCTTCGGTTATGATCAGGTTTACCAGTTTTACTACCGGTGCATCTACATCTTTTTTGGAATCGATCGTAATCTCATTCTCTTCTTCATCAACCGCGACAAATTCAAAATTCCCGACAGCATCTTCCATCTGGGATGTTGTCCGGATACTTTTATAGTATCTTTCCAAAGTATCGGTAAGAATGCTGTCTCCGATAAGGACCGGTCTTACAGGTCTGTTGAGGATCTTCTTCAGATGATCCTGAATAACGATATTCTCAGGATCCGTCATCGCTACAATAACTGCATCAGCATCTTCTTTGATCGCGATCACTCTGTTCTCGACTGCAAAAGGTTCCGGTATCAATTTAACTATTTCCGAATCAAGATCAAGCAGTTCATCTTCATGAACAACTTCATATTCCAGTTGTAGGTAGAGAGCATGAAGCAGATCCTGTTCTGTTATATATCCGAGTTTGCGAAGGGTTTCACCGATCTTGAGGTTAAAGTTGCCCTGTTTGACCAGAGCTTCTTTTACCTGATCCTCAGTTGCAACTCCTTCATGAACCAATATTTCACCTATACGGGCGAATTGAGGATTAAAAGTCATTAAATCTCCTGTTTTCTAATCTGTTTAATCCGTATAGCGGAATAATAATACGGTTACATTTGCTGATACTCCGGTACCCAGAATCTGAGCGGTTATTGTTGCCTGAGTTGAACCCGGGCCACCCGGTCCTGGAGCAGGACATTCATATTTCTGGAAGCGAATGATTTTATTAAGACGACCATGTTCTCCATCTACAACTCCTGTTAACCCTGTATAGGGATCTCCCGTATCTGGAGGTGTCGGTGCGATGGGTGTGCCCAGCGTCGTTGAAAATACGACAATCTGATTATCTATTGGATTATTCTGACCATCTTTGACGGTAACTCTAACTTCGGTATCCTTCGGAGCATTGTCATTTGGAGTTACCCAATCCAGATGCATGGGAACAGCGACAATATCCATTGCCGGGAATTGTATCGGCAGAACTAAAGTCCCGGGAAATGTTTCGATCCCGCCTACTTCTACCAGGATATTTACTTCCTCATTGGTATAAGCTCCATCATAAATCAGATATGTATATGCCGTTCCGGCAAGTGTGTCGCCCTGGGCATTTTCGTTACCGACATAAGCTGCCGCTTCGATGGTAACAAAATCAGGATCATCCGGTAATGAAAAATATGCTGCAGTATAAGCATCCACCGGATTACCATAGGCGTCGGTGATCAAAGCCGAAACCTGTACCTTCCAGAGACCGCTGCCCATGTCTTCGCCGGTATCATGACCACCGATATTGAATGCAGCAGAATTGGGAGGTCCGGCATGAACAACGATATTAGATTTTTCCACACTGATCATCATGCCTGCGGTAGTAAAGGTATATGCCTTCACCCGGACAATCCCCGGTTCGTAACCGCTGTTAATCGAAACAATCGCCTGCCCGTTATTGGACATCGTACTGTCTGCAATTCCAACGTTGTTAATATTGGTGCCCTCAGGAGCGTTCAATAATTCGAACCAGACCCACATATCCTCATCTACCGGATTACCGCTCATATCATATAAATTTACTACCAGTTCATAAGATTCCTGACCGCCAGTTCCCTGAACCTGAATATCTACCTGTCCCTGAAAACCGAATACCAGTGCATGAACATCATCCGAAATAACACTGATCACTGTGCTTGCTGTCGCAGAATCGGCTACCGCTTCGATAACAGCCTGTCCAGCCGTGATTCCAGGTGAAAAAACTGTCAGAGCTAACCCATCATCATCGGTGCTGGCAAATTCATTAACAGAGCCCAGAGTGGTTGTAAACTCAACTCCGACTCCCTGTCTGACTGAATTGTGAAATCTGTCTTCCACCTGAGCAAGGATCTGAACGGATTGTCCACTGTTTGCCGCTACAACGGTAGTATCCGGGAAAAGATACATGAATCTCGGACTACCTGGATGAATGGTTATCTCTTTGGTTTCTTCGAGTCCGCCAATATTGGCACTGACCGTTGCTTCACCGCTTTGAGTACCCGAATAGAAATTCGTCTGAGCAATCCCATTGGTAGTTGCTATCTGAACCACATTCCCAAGATCCACTCCGTCAATAGTACGAAAAGTACCAAAATCTGTTTCAAAGACTATGATCGTTCCATCCGGTACATTCCCTGATCCATATTCGGCTTTCGCTTTCACAATCGTCAACTCACCAACATTAAGTTCGGTTGAGTTGACAATTAGAGTCAGATTTTCAACCGGAGGAGTCGGCTCAATCGTAACATTACAGGTAGCCGACACGTCATTGATAAATGCCTCAACAATTGCCAAGCCAATTTCTCCGCTGTCCCACAGGGTTGTTGTGGCAATACCGGTACTGTCGGTTACTATGTTTTTCAGGATCGTGCCCACGTTCGTGCGAAAAGTTACTGTTTCTCCAGTAACTCCGAAACCGTCTTCATCCTTTACCAGCGCTTGAATGTTCGAAAAAGTGATATTATTATCGGCGTAGATCGTATCCGGTTCTACCGAGATTATACTAATATCATATTCCGGATATTTAAAGGTTCTGTCATCACAGGATCCTGTAAATAATAGCATCGCGGTCAGGATAAAAGCAGAGAGCAGACCAAACATTCTGTTTCTAGTCATGATAACCCCCTATTTTTCCTTGATTAATTTTCTTCCCAGGCGTTCATCCAGATCAAATTCTATATTCTGATCTTCTAAAGTGATAACTCTGGGCGTAATTTCTATGATCAAATCAGTATTTTCAACTACTTCGTGTTTATGCTGGAACAGTTTTCCCAGGATTGGAATATCTCCCAGAAGTGGGACTTTATTGGTCTTATTTGTGATGATCGAGTTGAGCAGACCACCGACAATGATCCGATTACCGTCAGCCACGGTAACAGTTGAGTTGATGCGGCGAACTTTGGTTCTGGGCACATATCCTTGAACAAGTTCGATTACGGAACTGACTTCGGGATTGATTTTAGTGGTTATCTGACCATCTGCATTCACATTTGGTTTTACCTTCAGGATAATACCTACGTCTTCTCTTTCTACCTGAACATTATTATTATCATCATAAACAACAAATGGCACTACTTCTCCGATATGAATTTCGGCTTCTTCACCGTTCAAGGCGGTGATCCTGGTATCGGTCAACAGTTTGGCTGCGTTATTCTCCAGCAGCCAGTCAAGGGTGATATCGAAAGCTGAAAGCTGGCGGCTGAATTTGAAGACATCCCCCCAGTCATCCATCTTCTGAAAATACTGCTGATCTGGTAATATACCGAAATCTGTTTGATCTCCATGAGGTGACAGTACGTCTCCGGTATTGTAATTATAAGGCAATCCAACCCCGTCTGCCGAGACAGGGTCTTCGGCAATGATAGTTGTTAGCTGATTCAATCTTGACCAGTCTATCCCGAATTTCTTGGCATCTGTAACAGAGACTTCGATCAGTCTTGCTCGGATCTCAATCTGCTTTTGCGGTACGTCGATCTCAGAGATCTTCTTGCTGATCTCGGCAAAAGTTTCCGGATTAGCTCTGATCAAGATTGCATTCTGTCCTTCAATTGCTACAGATGTTCCCGGCATGATATCCATTGCTTTTACTATTTTTTCAACATCGACATAATTAAGGTATATAATATACGATCTCTCGCCGATCTCTTCTTCTATCCTGCTTTTTTCTCCGACCAGGAAAGTTCTATCACCTACCAGGCGATAGGAAAGGCCGATGGATTTTACAACCAGGGAAAGAGCCTGTTCGATCGGAACATCTTTAAGTGAAATAGTAATTCTCTTTTCCTCGGTTATCTGTTTGTCCTGTGTGCCTGTTTCCATTGCCAGCACAATATTGCAACCGCTTAACTTAGCCATGGTAGCAATGATATGGGAAACAGATCCGTCTTCTGCATCTATACTGATCTTGGTATTCAGAAGATCGATAGGTTTGTCTTCTGCAGCTAAGAGACTGCTGCCGGCAAGTATAAGAATCAGAATAAAAAGGGCAGAAAATGATTTTCTAAAATCTGATTTGAGCGATTTCATTAAATCTCCTTTTGATATTTATTTTTACCAATTGTATTCACGTGTTTTTGAAGTACTTTTCTCAGTTATCTCTCTCGGTTTCTCCGGTAGTTTAGTAACTTTGAGAACACCGTATCTTCCCTTATAATTATATAAAATTTCGCCTTCTTTGATGTCGGTGATGATACCGAAAACAAAAGTATCTCCAACCCGGTAATAATTGTTCTCTCCCTGGTAAGCAATCGAGGCAATTTTATCCCCATTTTCCATGATCACAGTAGATTGCAGGCGAACCATGCTTTCTACTTCTTCACGCCATTGCTTTTCCAGATCTTTTTTCGTACGAACAATAAGATTCTGCTCCAGAGGATCTTTCTGCACCGTAAAAGTAAACTCTTTTCTGTCCTGAATAGAATTTTCGATATTCTGAATCCGGGTCAGCAGTTCATCACTGAGAGTCAGTACCTGGTATTTCGATTCTTTCGGGACAGTTTTTACTTTCTGCATGATGTAATAATCCTTGATTCCGAAAGCCAGTACGACGATCACGATCAAGGCTATTACAAAATCTTTTAAATATTTATCCTCCACTTAAGCCTCCTTAACGATCTTATAGTTCAGTAGTTCCAGACTTACCTTATACCTGGTTTCTTCCTCAAGATCAACATTCTTGGAATCCTGGCTGAGTGGACTAACATCCAGAGTTTTGATCTTCAGGATATGATCGAAACTCTCCAGATCTGTCAGGAATTGCCCCAACTGGATAAATGTGCAGTTAAGTTCAAGAGTATAAAGCTGTTCTGCATAATATTTACTGATGCCCGAAATCATCTTGGGAGTAAGGGAGTTAACTGTAATCCTGTATCTGTCAGCCAGATCGGCAAGTTCTTTGACAAAGGCATTAGTTTCATCAGAGCTGAAATTCCTTTCCTTACTCATACTGTTCACAATAACTTTGGAAACCTGCTGTAATTGTTCATTCAAGACTTTGGCAGCATTCAGTTTTTCCTGTTCTATTTTAATGGCATTATCAAGACGAACAATATATTTCATCTTTGAATTTATCATGTTCGATGTAAAATAGAAGAAACAAAGTGTTGTCAGGATGATTACACAAAAGAGAATCAGATATTTTTGTTTGTTACTCATATGTTATCTCCTTTCTCTTCGAAATCCGGAGCGATACAATCGATTCTGAATCTGAGAATCTCAACTTCCTTTTCCATATCTTTACG
>JAFGMF010000045.1 GCA_016927675.1 Candidatus Cloacimonadota bacterium | reverse complement strand
ATTATGAACAGGATATTTCAGCAATCCGGAGTGAAGTGAAAAAAATAAATCTGGAAGACATGAATAACCTGGCTGCGATCGAAAGGAATTTTACTGCAGTAAAAAATGTCTATGATACATCCGATAACCTGTACAAGGATTTTCTTCAGATCAAGGGAGAACTCGAAGGTGATCTGTCCAGTCTTAGAACACTCAAGGAAGAAATCCCCGTCTGGATTAAAGCTGATTATAACAATGCCGTTTCTCTGGCAAAGCTTCCTGATGTAAGCGTTCAGAATGTTGCTCTGATGCTTTTTGGCGATAAGATTACATCCGGAATTATCCAATTGCTTGATTATCTGGAAAAATCCCGTGAAATCGCTGCCCAAAAATCTTCCGAGAAGGTTAAAGGTCCTGAAAAACAACCACATCTGCCCAAATTCTGGATTCAGAATGCCCAGTTGTCTTTAGAGACCAATAACAAAATGATTCTCAGTGGTCAGGTAACAGATATTTCAACTGATCAGGACAGAACCGGTAAACCTCTGGTCTTAAATTTTAAAGGTGCCAAGGATAATCTGGGCAGGATCAATCTCGGGGCTACGTTTGATTATCGTGATCTGAAATCGCGAGAGAACATCAATCTAATGATCAACGAAGTGCCGATCAGAAATTTCGAGCTGGCAAATTTTGATCTTTTACCTACACGCCTTGAAAAAGGGTCGGCAATGTTGATCTCCAATATCAATCTAACTGAGGAATTGATCTATGCCAATTTGGATTTTGCCGCTTCGGATCTGGAGTTTGACTACAATTCACTGCCCGAAATGAACGAACAACTTGTCCGGATTGCACGTTCCATCAGTGAAGCAATTGATGAGGTGAATTTCCAGGCAGAAGTAACTCAGAATAAAGAGACCTTTAAATTCAAATTGAACAGTAATCTCGATAATATCATTGCTGCTCAGCTGAAAAATGTGATCTCTGGTGAGATCAACAGGGCTAAAGCAGAATTACAGGCTAAAGTTCAAAAGGAACTCGATAAATACCGGGCTGAACTGGATGTTTTTATAGATCAGAAAAGTGCTTTGATCCAGGATAAATTTGATCAGGTCAATCAACAGATAGATGAACAGAAATCACAGATTACAGCCAAACAGAAAGAGATTGAAGATAGGATCGAGGCGGAAAAGCAGAAAATTAAGAATCAGGCTGAAGATAAGCTTAAAGAAGAAGCGGAAAAATTACTGGAAAAATTAAAATCTTAATTAAGAAAAATAGGGGAGAGCTGTGTGAGTTTTTTTCATAATACCCGGTGCAGGATTTGTCGGGAAAATAAAGGAAGCAGATTTTGTTTGCGCGTTGGCAAAGATATCTGCTGGCATGATTGTAATCTTATCCGGATAGACGAAAAATGTTCGGAAAATTGCCGCTACAGCTTGAAACATTCAAGTGAGAAAGGCGGAATTTTCATTTTGAAGACAAATGCTGATTCCCAGTTGGAATATCGGGATCTGTTACGCAGACAGATGGATAAATGGGTGATCAGTGTTCAGCCTGTATTTTCTGGAAAAATTCCACTTGAAATGGCTGCCGGTGATCAGGGTAGAAAGGAATTGACTGATTTCTTCAACAGTTTTGATATTCCGGCAATTATTCCTCTGGAATATCTTAAAAAACGACTTGATCTTGAGCGGCTGAAAATCAGGGAAAGAGAAGACCTGTACGAAGAAAATGCGGCTCATTTCCTCGACCTGATCATTACCAGAGAATGGGAAAAGCTGATAGAATTGTTATCTGATTCAGAAAAATATCATGACGAGATTTACAGAGCTAACTTCATAAAAAGATATTCTCAGTCACGATTTATGAAGAAAATCAATGAGTATGAATTGATATCTTCAGCATTGTCCGAACCGAAGGATAAAGCTCTTGTCTATTTCGAAATAAACCGCAGATATGATCTGACAATCCTGATGGAAAAAGTTAATCAGAATTGGCTGATTGACAGCAGAATTTTCGGCAAGCCCGAACTGGTCAAAGGCGAAAATGAAACTTATCAACAGGTTGCGCTTCTGATCTCGCAGAATGAATTGGCTGCTGCAGAAAAACTACTCGAGCAATACTCTGGCATCTATCCGGATTCCTCCGATCTGCATTATTATGCCGGTCTGATCCATGCCTTTCGCAAAGATAAAGGAAAAGCAGAAGCAAGCTTTTTAACAGCCTGTGAACTGGATCCAGAATTCAGTGATGCAAAATACAATTATGCTCTGATCAAGCAAAGCACAGGCGATATAAACCGGGCTGAAGTTTTATACAGAGAGATTTTGCAGAATAAACCCGAAGAGATCAAATCAATGAATAACCTTGCTGCCATCTGGCTGGACAAGGGGCAATTACAGGAAGCCAGAAGATTGTTAGAAAAAATTATTAAACTTGATAAAGATTTTGCTGTTGCTCAACAGAATCTGAAAAGATTAGAACAGCTTGAAATTGATAAAAGCAGATGAAACTCAGAGAACTGAAACAGATTAATCCCGAGTTATGGGAACTGCCGCGGAGAAATAGGATGCTGGTTCCCGGAAGGATATATGCCAGCAGAAATCTGATCGATCAGATACATCGGGATAATGCTCTGCAACAGGTAGAAAATGTTGCCTGTCTGCCAGGGATCCAGAAATATTCCCTGGCTATGCCTGATATTCATTGGGGTTATGGTTTTCCGATCGGTGGAGTTGCTGCAATGGACTGGGAAAAAGGTGTTATCTCCCCGGGAGGTGTTGGTTATGATATCAACTGTGGGGTTAGATTTATCCGGACAAATATCGATTTCGAAAAAGTAACAAAAAAATT
>JAFGMF010000262.1 GCA_016927675.1 Candidatus Cloacimonadota bacterium | reverse complement strand
TGAGTTTTTAAATAATCGACAATATTATGAATTTCAACCGGCGGGATGTAAGCTCCATGTATTCTTTCTGCGGTACCTTTTCCTGGAGCAAGGAACAACATATCCCCCATACCGAGAAGTTTTTCTGCTCCGTTAGAATCAATGATTACCCTGGAATCAATTTTGGTGGATACTTTGAAAGCTATTCGTGAGGGGAAATTAGCTTTAATAATTCCAGTTATGACCTTTATTGAAGGTCTTTGAGTGGCAAGAATTAAATGGATACCTATAGCTCTAGCCATTTGTGCCAGACGGGTGATCGGTCTTTCAACATCCCTTCCTACTGTCATCATCAGATCAGCCAGCTCATCCACCACAATAATGATATATGGCAGATTATCATCTTCAGGTGGCTCTGCAATATTTTCCTTAAGTTTAGTAATTTTTTCGTTATAAGATTTAAGATTCTTGACTTTGTATTTCTGCAGCAGATCATACCTTCTTTCCATTTCTGCTACACCCCAATTAAGTGCTGTAAGAGCATCTTCATTGTTGGTAACAACATTCTGAATCAAATGCGGTATTCCCTCATAACCGGAAAGTTCGATTCTTTTCGGATCAATCATGATCAACCGTACTTCGTCCGGAGTTGTTCTCAGTAGCAGACAAGTTATGATGGTATTCACACAAACACTTTTCCCAGAACCTGTAGACCCGGCTATCAGAAGATGTGGCATCTGAGCAAGATCTGCAACAACAGGATTACCGGCTATATCCTTGCCAAGTCCGAAAGCAAGTTTACTTTCCTGTCTCTGCATTGCGGGAGATAGAATAATATCTTTTAAATAGATGTTATTGCGTTTGATGTTGGGAATTTCAATCCCGACCAGACCTCTTCCCGGAATTGGAGCCTGTACCCTGATACTGGTGGCTTTTATTGCTAAAGAAAGATCGTCTGCCAGACTGTGAAATTTATTTACCTTAACCCCAGGTGCTGGTTTTATTTCATACTGAGTAATAATCGGACCGATATTGACATTGATAACCTCTGCTTCCACTCCGAATTCAGCAAGTTTGTTCTCCAGAATTGTACTGATAATTTTGATATTGTTTTCAATGTCATCGCGATCTTTTTTAGTTGAAATAACCGTAGAAAGAAAATCCTCAATTTCAGGCAATTGATATTCTTTTTCTTGATCAGATTGAGAATTGATATTTGCATTTTTAACAGATGAGCTTGGTTTTGGTCGCTGGATATCTGTATCTCTGACCGGAGATGAATTACGGTCAACATGATCAGTTATATTGGGAACCTTCGCTGGAACTGTAATGTCTGGTTTTGCTATAATGTTCTTACCAGATTTAATATTTTTTTCTGGTTTGATTTTTATTTTTTTATTTTTTTTCCGAAAAACCCTGAAAAAAGCTTTAAAAACAGAGAGAATAGATAAAAAAATCATCATGAAAAACTTGATGACATTACTTACTTCAAAAATTATCAGCAGATTTGCAACTACAATCATCAGAGAAATAATCAGGGTGCCTGTTGAGTGAAAAAGTTTAAGCATCAACTGATAGATAAAAAGAGGAAGAAAACCAGAATTAACAGTATAATTATCATTAATAATAAAAAGGGTTAAATTTAAGAAGAAGGAAAATAGAAGAAAACAGATAACCTTGCCAAAGAGATTTTTATCTTTAGGGAAAAAGATGCTGAAGAAACCAAGCAGACCTGTTGCCAGCAGCAATGAAATACTAAGAAATTTACCAAATATGACGATAAGCCAGTAACCAAAAAAAACACCAAAAGGACCAATAGGATTGATAACTTTAGGAAAATCCAGTCTGAAAATTGAATACAAGTCGAGATCTGCAGCTTGAAGAGTGCGATAATCATCAAAGATCGAAATTATATTAACAGAAATAGCAACCAGAAAAAGAGAAGAAATAAGAAGAATAAGTAAACCTGTAAATGGTCTCCAGAAAGAGGGTTTATTCTTTTTCATATCAAGTCCTTGAACTAAACGTTAAATCTGATATTCAGGATATCTCCGTCCTGAACAAGATAATTTTTTCCTTCGAGTCTGATCAATCCGGTTTCGCGGAGTTTTTTTTCTGATTTATGCTGGAAGATATCTTCATAGTTATAGCATTCTGCCCGGATAAATCCTCTTTCCAAATCAGAATGTATCTTACCGGCTGCTTCAACAGCGGTTCGGTTCTTTTCGATAGTCCAGGCACGGACCTCATCTTTACCGACAGTAAAAAAACTGATGTAACCGAGAAGGTCGTAAGAGAATTTAACCAGCCGATTTCTGGCAGAATCTTCAATTCCCATATCTTTCATAAATTCAGCTGCATCCTCTGGAGAGAGATTAGTCAATTCCAATTCAAACTTTCCGGCAAATTCTAGGATACTTGCTTTTTGAGAAAGTTGTGATAGTAATTCTTTTTTTACAGAGAAACTGGATTCATCAGAATTGAGAATAAGCATTACAGGCTTTTGAGTAAGGAATTTGAAGCCTCTGAGCACTTTTTCTTCTTCTTGAGAAAGCTCAAGATCTCTCAACGGTTTGGCTGAATTTAGAAATAATTCTGCTTTTAAGAGACATTGTTCTTCCAGCAGAAGTAAATTATCTTTAATGCCTCT
>JAFGMF010000261.1 GCA_016927675.1 Candidatus Cloacimonadota bacterium | reverse complement strand
GAAGAGTTTTTCTCAACTGTTGAAATATCTCGAAAGAAACGATTTTCTTCCCTTCAATCGTAAGCGGATTATAGGCAGTATTCCGGTTGAACCAGCCGAATTTTTCCGAAGCGGCAATACTCAGGTCAAAAGCTTGATCATAGTTTCCAATAACAGGAATAACCCTTGCTCCGTACATAAGGCTTTGGATCAGTTTTGCTTTGGGAGCTTCTGCAGGGATGATGATGATCGCCTGCTGCTGTTGTGATGCACAGATCCCTGCCAGCGATGAACCTGCATTTCCGGTTGATGCGGTTACAATTTTGCTGATACCATTTTCCTTGGCAAAAGCCGAAACCAGGTCCGAAGCCCTGTCCTTGAAAGAAAAAGTCGGATTCTGAGAATCATCCTTAAGATAGAGTTCAAATTTGAAAATCTCTTCAGTTTCTGAAGTTTTCAGAGTTCGAATTCTATATAACGGTGTTTTTCCGACTTTCAGATAAGAAAGATTCCGCTCTGATCTGATCGGTAACAGCTCAACGAAATCCTTTTCTTTCAATTTATCAAACAGTTTATCCTGATGATATTTTTCGGATAATCTCTCATAGTCATAAAGTATTTTTAATATTCCCCTGGGAGGAGCCTGAGGATTATTGGTTACGGAACACTCAGGACACAGATATCTGAAAGGCTCCGGATCATATTTTTTTCCGCAGGTGGAACATTCGAAGTAAAATCCGGGATTGTAACGCGAATTCTTTCTCTGTTTTTTATTCATATTCTTTCAACAGACCGGTCCGTTCGTTAAATTCTCTTATCTTCTCATCCCATTCGTCAACTTTATTATACTGATCAGACCAGTAGTTTTCATCATACCATTGATCGTTTAACTCTTGCACTTTTTTATTCTGCTGTTCTATCCAGGTAAAGTATTTGAGATTATGCATTCTCTTTTTATCATAATAGGTCATTTCGATCATGTTGTCTATCCCCAGTCCCAGAAGATCTGCATTATACGAAACGGCTGCCTGCTCAAGAGTGAATCTGCCATGTTTTTCATTTTCTTCTTTTACCCGGCTTTGGTACATTTCCATGGAATCAGTGGCTACTGTGAAGATGATATCGTTAGTGTTCATTTCGTAATATTTAGCCAGTTTGATTGAACCCATCAGATTGGCAATTGAGGATATTCCCAGCAGCTCGAGTTTATCAACCAGCAGAGGATCAAGTTCTATTTCATTGCAGAGAAAATCTTTCCCGGCTTTTTCGTTGAAGAGCCTCATCAAGCGAATATTGGGGATATCATCGATAGCAGCTACCAGATCCATGTTTTTTAAATTATGGATCCAGGGAACGTGTTTATCTCCGATTCCCTCGATCCTATGCCCGCCGTAGCCGTTATAAAGCAGTGTCGGACATTGCAGAGCTTCACCCGCACAAACATGAAATGCGGGGAATTTCTCCCGCAGATAATCTGCACATCCCAAAGTTCCTGCAGATCCCTGGGTGAGAAACAATCCTGAAAACCTCTGTCCCGGTTTTCTGATTTCTTCGAAAACCACTTCCATTGCGGAACCCGTTACAGCATAATGCCAGAGAGAATTACCGATTTCCTCGAATTGGTTAAGATTAACGATTTCATCTCCGCGTTCCTGGATCAGGATTTTTACTTTATCGTAGATCTCTTTTACATTACTTTCACAACCGGGAGTAGCAATTACTTCTGCACCTACTTTGTGCAGCCAGTCGAATCTTTCTGAACTCATTTCTTCCGGTAGAACTGCAATCGAATCGCAACCCAGGAGATATGAATCGTATGCACCACCCCGGCAGTAATTACCGGTGGATGGCCAGAGAGCCTTTTGACGGGTAGGATCGAATCTGCCGGAAACGAGTTTTTCCACCAGCGGTCCGAAAGTAGCTCCCACTTTATGAGCTCCGGTCGGGAAAAACTTACCGATCAGCATAATGATTCTGGCTTTCACGCCGGAAAGTTCGGAAGGGATTTCCAGATAATTAACAGACCCAAAACTCCCGCCGAATTCAACTGGTTCGTTCTTCCAGGTGATCCTGAACAAATTGAGGGAATTCAAATCCCAAAGACCGATATTTTTCAATTTTGCTTTGATCTTGGACGGGATGAATTCAGGATTTTTCATCTGTTTATATGTCGGGATAATAATATGTTTTTCCCGGCAGCGTTTTATTGTATTCTCGAGGATCTGTTCTCGGTTACTCATTATATTTCTCCTTATGATCGCAGCAGACGGATCTTTTTTTTTACTGATTTGGATCAATCTCGGGTAATGATAGTACCGGTATTGCCTGCCAGAGCATCCGTTGCTCTTGAAAGTGATGTTATCACTGCTTTTTCTCCTCCGGCTTTAACGAAGCGAATTGCAGCAGTCATTTTAGGCCCCATACTGCCTTTTAAGAAATGACCTTCAGCCAGATATTTCTCGGCTTGTTCGACAGTTATTTTATCAAGAGGTTTTTCATTTTCAAGTCCCCAGTTCAGACTGGCTTTTTCTACATCGGTGAGGATCAGGAATATATCTGCATTTACCGCCTGAGCGAGGATATTTCCGGCTTTGTCTTTATCTATTACCGCTTCCAGACTCTGGTAAGTTCCATCACTGATCAATCTTACCGGGACTCCGCCGCCCCCCGCGGCAATTACAATATTTCGTGCTTCGAGTAAAGATTTTATGCTACCGGCTTCGACTATCATTTGCGGTTCCGGTGAGGGAACAACCCGCCGCCAGATCTTTGTCCCGTTTGGTTTTACCTTTTTTATCAAATAATTTTTCTGTTCCCTGAGTACTCTGGCTTCCTGTTCCGTGTAAAAAGGCCCGATTGGTTTGGATGGATCAGCAAAATCGGGGTCATTTTCATCAACAAGTACCTGGGTGACGACCGTAACAACCGGAACTTCCTTCCCTGCCAGATGAAAGAAATTACGCAAGGTATTCTGGAACATGAAACCGATCTGACCCTGAGTCATGGCACCAACAATATTAAGCGGTTGTGGAGGTAACAGTTTTTTACTTTCTTCCTGCTGGATAAGCAGATTACCTGCCTGAGGTCCATTACCGTGTGTGATCACTATCTTGTACCCCAGTCTGTTCATTTTAATGAGTTCATGACAGGTGGTCTCAACATTAACAAACTGTTCGTCAGATGTTCCACACTCATGCGCCTGTTTGATGGCATTGCCACCCAGAGCGATTACAACCAATTTATTCATTTTAGCTGATTCTCCCGACTATTGAATTAAGTTGTCAGACAAAATTTCATTAAATTTATGTACAGGATTTTTTATCTTAGCGAGAAAGATCATTGCTGCGATAATAAAGGGTTTAAAGCTGGCTTGATGATAGGTATGCCTTCTGTACTGTTCAAAGATTTCTGCGCTTACTTCACCATGAGAGCAACTGATCCCGCTTATGTCTGCAGGCAGACAGTGTTGATATAAAGCTTGTTTATCACGGGTCAGATCCATCATTTTCCGATTGCATTCCCAGTCGGTATGCTTGGCATTGCTGGCTAAGCAGGTTTTTTCAAGATCTTTCAACCCTTTAAGATCATTATTCTTAAGCAGATCTACTCTCTGCTGCATTATGGAAAAAGGTGCCCATGATTTTGGATAAACAATATCGGCATCATGAAACGCATCAGCCATGGAATTTGTAATTGAGAAATTACCACCTGATTGCCGGGATAGTTTCTGTGCATTTTCGGTGAGCTCAGGCAGCAGATCATAGCCTTCCGGATAAGCAAGTGAAACATTCATTCCCAGTCGACACATCAGATTTATCAAACCCTGTGGGACTGAGAGCGGTTTTCCGTAACTGGGAGAATAAGCCCAGGTAACAGCAATTTTCTTTCCCCGCAGATTATTAAAACCGCCAAAATAATCTTTTAATTTACCCAGATCGGCAAGTGTCTGAGTAGGATGATCCAGATCAGATTGAAGATTAATGACCTGAGGACGCTGATGCAGTGTGCCTTCCTGAAAACCCGTTTCGACTGCAGCCGCAATTTCGCGCTGGTACCTGTCACCTTCGCCAAGATACATATCATCTCTGATCCCGATTACTTCCGCCAGGAAAGAGATCATATTGGCTGTTTCACGTATCGTCTCCCCGTGACTCAGCTGAGATTTGGTCTCTTCCATCTCTGCATGACCGAGCCCGAGAGCGTTGATCGCTGAGATGAAACTGAATCTCGTCCTGGTTGAATTGTCTTTGAAGATGGAGATCCCCAGCCCATGATCGAAAATTCTGAAAGGAATTTTACTGGCATGAAGATGTTTAAGCAGCTCTGCCGCAAGCACTAATGCTTTAAGTTCAGATTCGGTTTTTTCCCAGGTCAGAAAAAAATCCCGGTTGATCAGGTTTTGAGGGAGTGATTCCAGGATTTCCAGATTTTTGTAGATTTTTGCATAATTCATATCAGGTTATCTCTTTTTTT
>JAFGMF010000260.1 GCA_016927675.1 Candidatus Cloacimonadota bacterium | reverse complement strand
GGTTCTGTTGCATCAACATCAATTCCCAGAGGTGAAAGGTCAGGGAGTTGTTCCCATTTTATCTCAGAAATGTATTCGACGATTTCGATCTGATAATCTTCCACTTCACCGTCCGGAGCGTAGCCCGTGGGCGTTAAACCTCCGCTTGTACTTAATCGGAAACGACAATAGGTGTTGCCGATAATAGCACTTGCCGGGATATTAACGCCAATCTGATGGGTCCCGGTTGGCAGGTTAGCTGTACCGAAATATTCTCCCGGATCAAGCCAGCTTCCATTTCCGTTAAAATCAAACCAGGCGTCTAGATAACCGCCGCCGCCGATAGTTACGGAAACCTGAGCCTGCTGACCGGCATACAGAATCGGAAAGGTGACTCCATCCTCGTCGTCGTTGCCATCATTATCATCACCATCTGCACCGGCAGTGGGTTGTCCGTCTGTTTCAGGATCAACACTCGAGCCAAGCATCGTGACTCCATTGATTAAATGAGATGCTCCACTATTTACAGCAAGGGTTGGGTAAGATGGATCCGGGGCATCGCCCCAGTCGAGTTCGTCAAGATCATCCTGAACCAGCAACAGATAGTCTTCGGTTTCACCGTCTTCAAATATACCATCACCAAACCAATCCGGTGGAACGGGTGCTTCGGAAACTGTAAAGCGAGTCCAAATGTATCCCGTATTCGGTCCTATCATGAACGGCGGAGGTGCTAAAGCTGATAGAGGACCGACAAAACCCATTGGTACAATTTGATTCTGCAGAACATGTTCCGGAGCAACACTACCATCGGGGCAGTTTGATGAACCGCTCCAGATTCCATTCTGATCCCAGTCCATCAGCACATTGACAAGCCCATCTACAGGCATGTTATTTGTAATGTGAATATCGAGATTTCCACCCCAGATTGCTAATTGACAGCTGTTTCCCAGAGGGGCAGTAGTTCCGTCGCACGAGACAACTACCTCACTTCCCGGAGCTCCCAGGATTGTGAAGGCGGAAGGAAATAGCAGACCAGCATCAGGATCGTTAAAGCATTCATCCTGATCGTACAGATTTGGACTGAAAGTGGGGCACATACCGGCATTGCCTTCCGGTTCAAAATCTGCAGAAGGACCAAAAAAAGCCCAGCAGAGACCGTGTTTGATGAAGCCAGACAGGGGAACATTCATACAGGTAGGGAATAATCCCATCCCTCCAAGCGATGGATAAGCCGGGGCACCTTCTGGAGCATCCCCGAAATCACTGTCTACTTCATCTTCTGTAATGGATAACTCAGACTTCAGCTCCATTACATCAGAATCATTATCATCAGCGATTAGAAGTGAATTCATGAAAATAAACAGAATCAGTATTAGAAATTTGCTTATATTTTTGGTTACTGACATAATTACCTCCCAAGTAAAACTAAAATTCAGATTTTATTATATAATATTTCTTTTCTGATCCGATATCTGAATCTGACCAGCTTGTACCTGTTACACCTGAGTCTTCAAGAACTGAGAATGAGCCATAAGGATTGGTATCGCTGTAGACAGCATATGAAGATACTCCCGGAACAGCTTCCCATTCGATTAAAATTGCATCTTCAGATCTGCTGATAATGAGATTGTCCGGAGGATCAGGAACAGAAGCAATTACATTCATGGTAACTGGTAAGATAATTTCTGGATTATAGGGATCGTTGGAGTTAATAATGATATTGGCAGTTTTCTCAGTACCTGCAGATAGTCCAGCAGTATCGAATAAAAGAGATACGTCTAAATAAGCTCTGGATGTACCGGGAACAGTACTGCCTGCGTTGGTTGTAATGGATAGCCACTGAGGAGTTACGACACCTCTCAATACCCAGTTGCAGTTCCATCCTGACTCATACAGGTCTTGCCAGTCACCACCGAACCAGCTTAGCCAGAGTCCTTTCCCAACTTCACAGGATCCATTATCATAGCAGGATGGATAAGATTCTGCATTAGTAGTAATGTAATATCCCAGCCAGTATTCATAATCAGCCATAAGGCTTATCGGGCTGGTGAGTTCTAATTCGTTCCAGCTATTGGAAACAACCGAGGAAGTGACATCCTGAGAATAAATTTCATTACCGGGATTCCCATACTCACCTCCTTTCCATACCTTTAAAGTCAAAGATGTAAAGGGCCAGGAAGATATGAAAAATTTAATTTTGATCAAGGCGTATCCACCATAGTAAGGATCTAGTTCCTCAGGAGTAAACCTTGTGGCAATAGTGAAATAAGCTGAACCTCCGCATCCCAGCGAACCGGCAATATTTCCGTTATCATAATGGATTTCAGCCTCATCCCGTTCGGGTAAATCAGAGATCAATTCAATAGAACCAAAATCCAATTTTTCCGGATTTAAGGTGTTATCCATGGATTCAAGTTCGATAACAATCTCTTTATTGTATTGATTATTATCCTGAGATCTGCTTAAAAATTCGATATCACAATCATAAACAAGTTCACCTGTACCCGAATTGGAAATCCGGAAAGTTTCATTTCCGGTTGTCTCAGGTGGAAGCGAGATATCAAACGTTAGTGGATTAACAGATATTGCTGGAGGATTTACAATAATTCCGGATAAGATCAGTGAAAAATTCTGAGAAGATGATAAAGTGCCTTTGTGAGTTATGGAAATCGTATATTCAGCATTTTCTGGGGTCAGAATTTCAATTTTTTCCACATTATCAATGCTGTTGTCGCCGTTGTTGGTAGCTGCTGCAGCAGGGTTGTTCCGATTCAGTTTCCAGGGATAATGAGTAATTGCCGGTCCGCTAATTCTTATATCCAGATCGTTGACCAGCATTGGAGTAGTGGGGTCAACTTGTGGTATTGTCGGAATACCAGCTGGATCTGTCCAGCACAGGGTGGCAATCAGCGGATGGATACTGGCACAGGAGACATTCATGGTAAAAGTTTCCCCGTTTTCCAGAGTGTCTTCCAGGATCAAAGCAGATTCTCCATGTTCGGTGATCAATGCTGCGGCCTTTTCTGTATTCATCAATCCCCAGCCGAACATGTAATCCGGGCCAGGGTTAGGTCCCGCTTCATCTGCTGTGTGGATGATCAAACCTTTTAACGTTGAGGATAACATATAAGTACGATATAATTCAGAGTAATGTTCCTGCAGCAGAGCTGCTGAACCAGCAACGGAAGGAGTGGACATCGAAGTACCCGATTTATAGGCATATTCGCTATTACCTGTGGATATTGGTGAATAAAGATGTTGCCCGTTAGCGGTGATATCAGGTTTTATTCTGCCGTCATCGGCAGGCCCCCAGGAAGTGAAACTGGTGGCAACGACCTGGGATGAATTTGTGTAACCGCCAAGAATATCATTAACAGCTCCGACGGTGAGCACATTTTTCGCTACTCCTTTAACGCCGATACAGTCATAATCTCCGTCTGGATCTCTAATCTGGCTGCTATAATACCAGGTATCAGTACTCCAGTTATAAGCCCAGTGATTAGCTCCCGGGGTAGGACCGTTATCACTACGCTCATTTCCGGCAGATTTACAGATCAGCAGATATGGAGCATTGTAGGCGATATTATCCCAGTTCTGACTTTCATCACCGTAAAATCCGAAATAACAGTCTTCCGTCTGCGAAATTGCCGGATCACCAAACCAGGCCCAGAGACCGTCATCGAAATAATTATAATACCAGCCTCTGATCATACTATAAGAATGATTGGAAATGAGGGCTCCAGCAGCTCCGGCAGAGCTCATTTCGCTGTCATCATTATCCCAGTCATAATCAATCAATGTGCCATTATAGGCCATTCCAATTGCAGACATGTTTGTCCCTGCAGCGATCATCGTTCCGGCTACATGGGTGGAATGATCATG
>JAFGMF010000259.1 GCA_016927675.1 Candidatus Cloacimonadota bacterium | reverse complement strand
CTGCGACTCAAGTCCGCTAATTCTGAATTCTCACTTCTTAGATCGCTGTTCTTAACTCAATTCTCAGGCGAAAAGCCTGAGCCTTGAGTCAATTCCAGCAAATCTCATCTCTCACCTCTTATCTCTTATCACACATCACTCTTCACTCATCACCCTCAACTTCAACATCCCACTATAGCACACTTAGCCGTGAAAATCTACCCTCCGTGTACGGATAACTGCAAAGGGAATTGACAATAATCCGGTGTTTTTTCAATTAGTTTATCATGGATGATCAAATGGTAATTGGACCAGAAATGAAGAGAATTGCCGTTGTGGGCACAAGCTGTTCGGGTAAGACCACTTTTGCCGGCAGACTTTCTCAGATTCTGCAGATTCCTCATATTGAACTGGATAGATTATACTGGGGACCAAACTGGACGATCCGAAATGATTTTAAAGAAAAAACTCTGCTGCATCTTGAACAGGAAAACTGGATTGTGGATGGCAATTACCAGAAAATGCGGGAGTTCGTATTTGCCCGTGCGACAACTGTAATCTGGTTAAATTATCCCTTTCCGCTGGTTTTCACCAGGGCATTGAAAAGAACAATATCAAGAATTATAACCGGTGAAATAATCTTTTCCGGGAATAGAGAGACTATCCGCACAACCTTCTTTTCAGCTGATTCAATTTTATGGTGGGTTATCAAGAGCTATCCCCGGATGAAGAAAACATATTCAGCAATTTATTCTTCCGACAGAATATCTCATTTATACATGTTAGAATTGAAACATCCCAAGATGGCTGAGAAATTACTGAACAAATTCAAAGGATATTGAATCCAACAGAAAAATCGTCTATCAACATCCCTTACCCGTCTGGTTCAATCCTACACAGAGAAAAACCTTAGAAAAACCTGCAGGTTACTTATCACCGTACCCGAGCTTATTCAACAGATATTTTATCGATAAATTCTTCTTTCGAAATCAATTTGTTGTTGAAATCCTGAAAAATGTTGTTAAGCACTGTAAACTCTCTTGTTAGCCCTGAATTATCTGTTACTTTTACCCGCAGAGCCTGATATCTCTCTGCGATATTGGCAGTTCCCATAAAACCCAGTGTTAACAATTTGAATAATTTGCCGTTTTCGGTGAGATTAAAATTTTCTACCGGTTGACTCAATTCAATAAAAGCACTTCCTTCTATCAGAACTGGTTCCGAAAAATTTTTCCCCAACGGTAATCTGGCTAAATCAATTTTCCGATAATCGAAGTCCTGCGGTAGTTTTTCAATTGAGACAAAATCAACTCCGATAACTGAAAGACCGTAAACAAAAAAACCGAAGTTATTGCCGGGAAATTGCTGATAATCAGTATAAGCAACAAAGGATTTATTAACGTAGAATTCGTAGAAATCACCTGATTTTCTGATTTCAATCAGATTGGGACTCGCAGAGCTGCGAATTGCCGGATTCATGGCAAAATCAATAAACGGATAATATTCGCCATTTTCAACCTTACTGATCGAATAGAAACCATCAGTTGTAAAGCTGAATTTAAAATAATTATTAATATCTCTTAAGCCCCATGTGATCCCGTATTCATTCCAATCATCGCCAGAAAGTTTAAGGATCTCAGCCTGAATTGAGAAATCTTCATTCTCATCCAAGTCAGATTCTGACAACCAGGAAAACCACCCTCCTTCTGCTGTTTTGTGATCGAGGACATATTTCCCGTCCCTGATCTCCAGACTGATATCAGTATCTTCCTTTTCCAGCCATTCTCCTTTTTCGGAGAAATTGTTGAAATAGATCATATCTGATTCCCTGATATTCTTGTAAACCGGCAATTGCGTAATTACAAGATCATCGACAGCTATTGTCTGATTATGAAATATGTGATAGCCAATTTTATCTCCAAAAAATTCCTGATAATCATATGAAGCGAGATAGTAGTTATTTAAGTAGAATTCATATTTTTCTTCGTTTTTCCGGATTTCGATCAAATTTGCCTCATCGGTGTTTATATACAGATAGTCCTCTGTCCAGGGAATCAAATCAACCCAGTTATCATTATCCACTTTACTGAAACGGTAATAGCCGTTATCGGAAAGATCAAAACATAAGTAATTAGAGACATCATTTAAACCCCAGACGATTCCAAAACCTCGATCATCTACCCCATTCACATGGGTAATTGTGGTTTTAATGCTGAAATTTTGCTTATGATCGATATCAGCACTATTCCAGGTAATCCATTCATTATCGCTGTGTTTATAAGTGAAAATATATTTTCCGTCTGACAGATATAAATTCCTGTTCTCGTTGTCACCGATTGTCCAGCCATTAATATTATCATCAAAATATTCCTCAAAAAGCACTTTAATTTCAGCTCCTAAATTAAACATCAAGGCAAAGATCATTAACAATATCATAAATCTCATGGGAAACTCCTTCAAATTCGTTTTTTCACTTTGGAAAAATCGAATATAAAAATTTCCAGATATTTAAGGATGTCAATTTATTTCAAATATCGATAACTCAAAAACTGATGCTTAAATCATATTTATCTTTGTGATATCAATTTATGTTTAACATGCTTATAAATTGAAATTACATTCACCCCTGGTAAAAAATGATCAATTGCTTTCTGTTCCAACTCCGCTGATCAAGAAAACAGACAAAGCAATGGTCGGAAATGTCAATCTCAGAGTGACTCGCTATAATAATTTACTTGACATCAACCTGTTTGACTCACATCTGAAT
>JAFGMF010000044.1 GCA_016927675.1 Candidatus Cloacimonadota bacterium | reverse complement strand
TCTTTGCTCAGTTTCTGATTCTGCCAATAAAACAGACATCTCAGGGCAACTTTGAACGGTAACTGCAGGATAGATTTTTCCATATCACATCCATTTGATTTTATCGGGTAAAATTTTAAATATTCTGAAAAAATCTTGAAATCGAAATTCTTTGTTGATTCGAGATTCAATTTTGATCTTTTCAGATATATCTTATGATTCTATCCATTTTCAGAGGATTTATTTATCCTTCTGGGAATCAACACCTGCCTGGTAAAAACCAGTACTTTAACCCCATTCTGATTAAAAGCTCTGGTTTCCACTTCGATTATTCCGCGATCAGGTTTATGCTTTGACAAGCGTTTATCCAGGATCTCAGTTTCAGCGCTGATTGTATCGCCAATGAATACCGGAGCAAGATGTTGGACCTTGCTGAAACCCAGATTAGCTATGGCCTTCCCACTGATATCCTCAACAGATATTCCTACAGCAAGACTAAGCGTGTATGTTCCGGCTACCACACGTTGCCCGAATTGGCTTCCACGGGCGTATTCGCTGTCCAGATGCAAGGGATGGTGATTCATGGTTAAATTACAGAAAAGAACGTTATCATTTTCAGTGATAGTTTTCCGCAGCTGATGAACTACTGTTTCTCCAACTGTAAAATCTTCCCAGTAATGCCCGAATTCTCCTGTTTTCATTTTTTTTCTCCTGATTGACATATCCATGATGAAAAGCATAAACCCTTCCAAAACAATGAAACTGACCATAATTTATTAAATTCTGCTTTGTGAATAACCGGGGGAAAATAAAAAAATCTTTTGCCTTGACACCTGGCATTTTCATTTTTTGTCTTCCCATAAGCAGAATGATTCGGGCTGTTTTCGATCCCGGATTTTCTGCTAAATAGCTTTGTGTTCAGGATTAGTCTATGTCTTTTGTTCATCTGCATAATCACACCCAATACAGTCTGTTGGACGGTGCCTGCCGGGTTGATAAAATGATCGCTCTGGCAAAAGCAAAGCAGATGCCTGCCGTTGCCATGACAGATCATGGCAATATGTTCGGTGCTATCGATTTTTACAAGACAGCAAAAAAATACAAGATTAAACCGATTATCGGGATAGAAACCTATCTGATCAACGGAGAGCTGGAAGATCCCGAAGCAAAAAAAAACAGACGTTATCATCTTATCCTGCTTGCTCAAAATAAAACTGGTTACAGAAATCTGATAAAACTGTCAACAAATGCATACCTGAAAGGATTCTATTATAAACCGAGGATCAGTAAAACTTTACTGAGAAAATATTCTGAAGGATTGATCTGCCTCTCTGCCTGCATCAAGGGAGAACTGCCGAGTCTGATCCTAAAAGGTGATTATGAAGCAGTGAACAAAACTCTTGAATTTTACCGGGAAACTTTCCCGGACAGATTTTATCTCGAACTTCAGGATCATGGTCTGGATGAAGAAAAGATCATTGCCCCGGAATTGATTAAACTGGCAGAAAGAACCGATACACCCCTGGTTGTTACCAATGACTGCCATTATCTGGAAAAAGCTGATTCTGAAGCGCATGATGTACTGCTTTGCATACAGACCGGTAAAAAATTAACTGACTCAGATAGGATGCAATATAAAACCGATCAACTCTATTTCAAGTCCGAAGAGGAGATGAGGCAATTATTCCCTGATCAGCCTGATGCCTACGAAAATACTCTCAAAATAGCATCAGAAATCGATCTGGAGCTTGATTACAATTCGTTCCTGCTGCCAAATTTTGAAATTCCTGCTGAATTTTCAGATAAAACCGATTTTCTGAAAATTCTGTGTGATCAGGCAGCCAGAGAGAAGTATCCGGAAATGACGGATGAGATCCGCAATCGTATGGAATTTGAACTGGAAACCATAAAAAAAATGGGCTATGAAGGATATTTCCTGATCGTAAAAGATTTTATCGATGCTGCCCGTGACATGGATATACCTGTGGGCCCGGGACGTGGTTCCGCTGTCGGCAGTATTGTTTCCTATCTCTTGGGGATAACCAGGGTTGAGCCTCTGCGGTACGGACTTTTCTTCGAAAGATTCCTTAATCCGGATCGAATCGGGATGCCGGATATAGATATCGATTTCTGTGCCGAAGGTCGAAGCAGGATCATCGATTATGTCATCGCAAAATACGGCAGAAAAAGCGTTGCCCAGATCATTACCTTCAACACACTCGGGGCAAAATCAGTGATCAAGGATGTGGCACGGGTACTGGATCTCCCTGCTGCCCGGGCAAATGAAATCACTAAAGAGATCCCCGGCAGTCCAAAAATAACCCTCGATCAGGCTTTAGCTCAATCCCGTGATTTTGCTGCACTGATGAAAGAAAATGAGACCAATGCTCAAATCCTCACTTATTCCAGAGTACTGGAAGGTTTGATCAGGCAAATCGGGATCCATGCCGCCGGCGTTGTTATCGGTCCGGGAAATCTGAGTGATTACGTTCCTCTTGCAATGAGTACTCAAAAAAACAGCGACAATTCAGTGCTGGTACAATATGAAGGAAAATGGCTTGATGATCTGAAAATCCTGAAAATGGATTTTCTCGGCTTGAAAACTCTAACTCTGATCAGAAGAACCATTGATTTGGTGAAAACAGGAAAAAATTTAGAGATTGATATTGAGAATCTGGATCTTTCAGATAAATTAACCTACGAGTTATTAGCCCGTGGACAGACAGATGGTATTTTTCAATTCGAATCGAAAGGAATGAAAAAATACCTGTGTGATCTGGAACCAAATGTATTTGAAGATCTGATTGCCATGGTAGCTCTTTATCGACCAGGTCCAATGCAGTTCATCGAAACATTTATCTCCCGTAAACACGGCCACAAAAAAATCAAATATGAACATCCTCTTACCGAGAATATTCTCAAAGAGACCTATGGCGTTACTGTGTATCAGGAACAGGTAATGCAGATCGCCAGAGAAATGGGTGGGCTTACCGGAGCCGAAGCGGATACTCTGCGCAAAGCGATCAGCAAGAAAAAGCTGGCAACAATGGAGAAAATGAAGAACAAATTCGTAACCGGTGCTCTGAGCAAGGGTGTGAATCAGAGCACAATCGAAAAGATCTGGAACAACTGGCTCGAATTTGCTAATTATGCCTTCAATAAAAGTCATGCCACCGCCTATGCTCTGATCGCCTTTCAAACTGCATACCTGAAAGCGCATTATCCGGTAGAGTTCATGGCCGCTCTGCTTTCTCTGGAAGATAATCCGACCAAAATCCCTTATTTCATCAATGAATGCCGTAATATGGGAATAGAAGTCGAACCGCCTAATATCAACAAGAGCGAAAAGGATTTTCAGGTAAGAGGGAATAAAATACTTTTCGGGTTACGGGCGATCAAGAATGTCGGCGATGCTGCAATCAACTCAATCCTGGAAGATCGCACAAAGAACGGTGAAATCAACAACATTTTTGATTTCTGCTCCCGATCTGATTCATCCTGCGTTAACAAAGCCGTAGTAGAAAGCCTGATCGCAGCAGGTGCCATGGATGATCTGGAAGGCAGCAGAGCCCAGAAATATGATGCTGTCGAAACTGCCCTGGAATTTGCATCTTCAGTCCAGAATGAGCTGAGACGCGGCCAGATCATGCTGTTCGATACATTCCAGGAAGAGGTTCAATCTGACTATTTTCCTGAACTTCCGCACCTTCATGAATGGAGTTTCCGGGAGAAACTCAGACGGGAAAGAGAAATACTCGGATTCTACTGGTCAGGTCATCCGCTTCATAAATTTGAACAACTTCTGGACTTTCTCAACTGCAGTAGTTCGGATCAGACAGCGCAGAATGGTACGGACATAACTAATAATCTTGCAATTGGCGGAGTTGTAGCGGAAATTACCAAAAAAACAGATAAAAAAGGTAATCCCTATGCGATTATCATGCTCGAAGATCTGAAGGGTAAATTCGAGCTGTGCCTGTTCAGCAACCACTATGAGACTTTTTCTTCTCAAATGGAATATGGGAAGGAACTGTTAATTCTCGGGAAAAGATCAAACTTTAACAATGATAATGAGAATATGCTGCGTCTGGTACCCAATAAAATTATTGCTCTGCCAGAATTAAATCTTCATTTAAGCGGAAATATTTATTTGAAAATCAGAGAATCCAAAGCCAATAAACAGTTGGCTGAACAATTAAACAGATATTGCCGGCAGTCACCAGGTAAGTTCGGGATCCACTTTTTAGTTCAGACCAAAAAATTCCGCAATCTGGAATTGCATCCCAAAAAACTCAAATTGTTCCCCGATGATAACATCAGGGAATTTCTTGATGATCTAGCTGTTGAAAAACCGATCATTAAACTGGATTTTGATTAACCGCAGTACAGGAGATATCATGAAAAAGACGTTTCTAATTGTTTGCGTCGTGTTTGTTTCCATTCTGTCCGCACTCAATGTTGTTGTTGATTTTAATCGTTTCTGGGATGAACAGGGGAATACCATCATGGAAATAAATTATCAGGTTCCTTACCGGGAGCTTGAGTTTAAAAGAAGCGAATATGGCTTTCTGGCAGAACTGAAAGTGGATATGAAGCTATATAAAGAGGAAGTTGAGGTATATCAGCAGGATTTTACCAACAATATTATCTTAACGGACATCAATAAAACCGAAAATTCCGGAGCTTACCTCGATAAAATCAGTATTACCTTGAAAAGCTCTGAATACGTCATGGATATCACTTTTCAAGATATGAATAATAACGATTCCTCGAATTGGAAAAATGCCCTTGAAATTATCGGATCTGATGAACTTATCAGCGACTTGGAGCTTTCTTACCAGGTAATGCCCGACACATCAAATTATCTGGCTAAATTTCATCGGGATGGTTACCTGTATAATCTGAGACCGAATCATATCTTTGATTTGAGCTGGGATAGACAGTTATTCGCATTTTACCAGTTATCCAATCTGTCCAGGGACAGCGAAGGAAAATCCAAAGCCAGAGAATCAATTCAGATCAGAAAGAAAGATGAGATCATAAAACAGTTCGAAAATCATATCGAAGATGATGGTGATATTATTTTTCGATTACTGGAAATCGAGCTTTCCGATCTCGATCAGGGTTATTACCAAATCAATGTGGAAATATTCGATGAACTGAATAACAAATCCGCCAGCAGAGAAGATTCCTTCAGCTTGAAAAAAGAGATAAAATATCCCGTCAGATTCTTTGCCGATCTGGATGATGAATTCAGATTGATCAAATATTTTTTATCTCAGTCACAATTCGGTGATTGGGATAACCTTAACGAGACTTCCAAATCAAATTACATCAGCAGATTCTGGGCCGGCTATGATCCAGACCCGAATACGAAGGAAAATGAATTTGTAGTTAAGATCAAGAAAAGAATCGAACATTGCAATCAATATTTCGGTCACTTCCAGGATGGCTGGTTAAGCGACCGTGGACGGGTCTACATTCGTAATGGTGCACCCGATGAGATCAGAAAATATGATACCGGATTGAACACTAAACTGGCTTCCAAAGAATATGAGATCTGGAAATACAGATCTCAGGATAATTATACTTACTTATTCATAGATCTGCAGACCAGTGGAAATTTCAGACTGATCTATGCTGAAAACGATGACCGGGAGACAACCTTACCTCAGTGGAGTGATTATCTGGGTGAAGATTTTGATGAATCTCTCCTGCAGTGATCAGATTCCTGGAATCATTCCGGGAGTAAAAGCATCTCGAAGATGATGTATCTTTGAGTTTTCCGAAGATTTTCCGCGCAGGACAACTATCACGTCAAATCTGGTAAAATGATCGGCATACTGTTGATGGCGTGAAAGGTAATGAAGAGCAGCCTTTACGATTTTTCGCTGTTTACTTAGCGAGACGCTTCCCAGGGCTCTTTCCAGGTCGGTATGACGTGTTTTGACTTCGACAAAAACCAGAGTATCATTTTCCAGGGCGATCAGATCTATTTCACCCGAGGCAGAGTGATAATTCTGCTGCAGAATTTTGAAATTTTGCGATATCAGATAGCTCGCTGCTGAATTCTCTCCAGATCTGCCCATAACTTTTTCCTGCTGTGTATTCATATAAGAAAAAAAAATACTTGACTGAATAATTGTCAATCCCTTATTAAACTAAGGGAACAATTTTTGGAGGTGATAAAATGAAGAAAATGTTCATTTTTGTATTTTTTTGTGTGATTTTTGCGGCTTTAACAGCTGTTCCATATACTGCTTTAGGAAATATAAACATTCCTGATGCGTATGTACTTCCTCATCTGATGGCAGAGATTTCCTTCACAAACTATTTTGTTAAGGATCCGGTTGCCTACGAAGATGATGATGAATATCATCATAATCTGGGTGGAGCAGTTAATTTTGGGATACTCAACCGGGGAGAATTGGGTCTGGTCATCGAAAACAATGATCTGATCTATGCCAATGCCAAAGTCAGGATAGTATCAGAAACCGAGAAGATTCCTGCTTTTGCCGTTGGGATTGACAACCTTTTTTCCCGACGAGCTAATTTTGATGTAAACAAAGGTATTCCCGAAGAGGAGTTGGCTGATCCGGAAGACTTCATCAAGAACTCACCCTATTTCGTGATTAGTAAATCTACTTTATTACTTACTAATTTCAGTTTATTCTCTGAGCTGGAGACGGTTTTTCATTTAGGTATTGGTGCCCGAAAGTATCAGGGGAAAGGAGAAATTGTTAAAAATGCCGCTGGTTTTTTTGGGGGAGCAGATTTACGTTTCTCAGAGCTTGTGGGGATGAATTTTGAATTTGACAGCAAGAATATCAACATGGGCATAAATCTGTTTTACAGCAATTTTACACTTCGAGCCGGGCTTTTCGAGATTGAAGATTTCTTTAATATTAAGGACGATAATTCCGGTAGAAAATTTGCCGTCAATCTCAAATACACCCTGGATGTGTTCTCACAGGTCAAGGCTTCCGAAAAAGACAGTTATCAGAAGGATTTAGCTCCTCAAACTCCCCGTCCGGCAACACAAACCTATCGTCCCGCCGCTATTTCCGACACGGAAGAGGATTCTCTGTTACAAGAGTTAAGAAAGATTACAGAGAGAAGAAAAGAGGCTGAGAAAGAATTGGAAGAGATCAAGAAACTGTTACAGGAAGAATAATATCAGCATGAAAAAACTGCTTCTTTTTTCATTACTTTTAATGATCTGGGTATTCAGTTGGGCGCAGATAGAAAGTCTGGCTGATGATGAACTGAATTTGGATAATCTTAGTGAAGAAGATCAGTATTATTACGATCTTCTTCTGGAGAAAAGAAGCATTAACAATCTTTACGAGGTTGGTCTTTATAACAAAGTTGAGAAAGAATTTCAGAAAGACTCCAAAAGGCTAGATCTTTATTACAAGAAAGGAGATGCTGAGAATTTCTATCTAAAGCTGACTGAGATAGAGATTGTTTACGAAGATATTCAGGAGTTACGGGATCAGATAATATATTATCAGACCTTGAACTACTATCTTCATCTAGCATACAACAAAGCCGAGAAATCGGCAGAAAAACTGATCTCGGAATATCCCCGATCCGGCAGATTGAATGAAGCTATTGAGATAGTACAGGAGATTTATTTCAGAAAAGGGAAAGATGCTGAACTGGTAGAGGTTTCAGCAGCATATACAGACAAACTTTCTTACCAGCAGCATTTCTGGCTGGGGCAGGCAAATTTCAATCTCGGAAATAATCTGATTGCCCGGGAACATTTCACTAAATTGACCAAAAGGAAAGAGTATAAATTCAGAGCAGAGTTGATGCTTGGTCTGATCACCTATATTGAACAGGGAGCCACTCAAGCTCTTCTGATTTTTCAAGATATCGAGGATAGATACAAACCCAAAACCGAATACTACTATTTTCTCTATCTGACTCTTGCCCGGATTTATGCTGAGCTTGACGAAATGCCCGCAGCCCTTGCATACTATGAACTCTTTGTAAATGCTTATCCCGATGAGATCTCTGACGAAATCTATTTCGAGATAGCATCCCAGTTTAAGAATGAACAGTATTACGACAAGGCTGTTTATTATTTCAATAAAATCATTCTTAAAACTGAAAAAAGTGAATATTTCCCTGCTGCCAAATTTTATGTGTCTCTGGTAGAACAACAAAGAGGCAATTTTACCGGTGCAGAACGAGAACTTGAGGAGATTATCAGGCAAAACGATTTAGTACTGGAAACACTGAACACAAAATACGGATTGATAAACAAGTACAACAGGATTCAGCAGGAATTATTTTCCGGTTCTCTCAGCGAAGAAGAACGTAATAGCAAGCAAGAACAGTCCACCCAGATAGAATCGGCACTGGAAATCACCAATCGAACTCTGGAAGAGCTTTATACTGGAATGGATATCAATTCGGTTCGGATCCTAAGGCTGATCGAAGCAGAGTTCTTTTCCTATACTTCCACTATCTCTTATATGGATGCTGTGATCGATCTTGCCAATACCACCAAAAATAAAAAAGTTCCCCGGATAATTGACAGACATATAGCTGAAATGGACACATTTCTGGTAACCTTGCAGATCACCAAATATATCGGGCATCTTGATTCCTATAGTTACCGTGATTACGAAATTGCCCGGATTCTTGCAGAAGAAAAGATCTACGAAGAATATCTGCTGTCAACATGGTCAGATATCCAGAAAGTTGCTGAGAAAAGAGAACAGACTGTACTGATGGAGATGACAGCCAGATCGATAGATATGTTGAAACAGAATGTAGCTGCAATCGACAACATTGCTGAGATAGCTTTCCAGGGAAGTCTTGATGATGAAGTAATAGAATTGATTGATGAAGAAGTTTTGGCGATCAAGCAGAATAAAAAGGATCTTGAGGTTCTGAAAGCTGATGTTATTGAAAATTTCAATAAGCAGATCGGGAAGAAACTTGATAAGCAGAAAAAGGTCTTACTGACGGAATTCAGTGACCTGAAAAGTACATATGACGATGTTGTTATTGCCTTACAGGAAGATGTGAATGATGATATAGAACTCTTCCAATTCAATCTTCTGGATATTTTGTTCATCCAATCCAATACTCTTGATTCAGAATATCTTGAATTGCAGAAAGAATATCAAAGGCCGGGTTCCAATGAATAAAGCTGGATTTGCTACCATCGGGCTTATATTATTGATGATTATACGTATTTTACCGCTTACGGCACAGGAATTTACCGGAGAGCTTAAAGATAAGTATGAAGAGAAAAAAGCTTTCAAGCAGGAAGTTTACGATAAAACCCTTAGTTTTATCAGGCAGAACCCCAATTCCCCCAAATTACCTGATCTCTATTTTAATATGGGAGAATTAAGTATTGAAATCGACGTTGATAATCCTGCTCAAACGGTTTCATATTTTGAAAAGGTGATCGCTCTTCAGCCTGATTATGAGCGGCGTGATGTTGTTTTGTATAATATTGGATACTACAGCTTCATGGCTTCGTTGAATGAGCGTAACGATCTGCGTCTGCAAAATCTGGATCAGGTTATCAACTGGCCGGAATCGATGCGCTTATCTGAGCAGAAACTAGCTAAATCGATAGCTGCTTTTCAGGAGATAATGGATTCATATCCCGATTCTGAATATTACACGGAAAGTATATACAGACTGGGAACGGTGTATTTCGAGTTAGCTCTGGATGCCAGAAATCCTCAGGAATATTATTCCCGGGCGATTGAATATTTTGATGTGGTAGCCAATCAGACGGGTGATCCGCTTCAACATTACGGTTTGTTTCAGCGGGGATGGTCCAATTTCAGCAGCGGTAAATTCGAACGTGCGATCGAGGATTTTTCCAGAATTCTGGAAATCATTGAGTTGGATTCTCTAAGGACAAGGAGAGCCTTTTTTGAAGCGGATGCCATAGAAAATATCGCTTTCAGCCTGATCGAGTATGACGGAACAGATTATGACCAGGCATCAGTAGCGGCAGCTAAAGCAAAAGAGATATTTACCACTTTCGTCAATGATGATTATGGTAAACTGAT
>JAFGMF010000258.1 GCA_016927675.1 Candidatus Cloacimonadota bacterium | reverse complement strand
TACACCCCGATTTCATAACCATTCTCAAAGGTTTTTTACAGGGTCAGACAAGGCATAATCATGTCATAATTGACAGGTTTTTTTGTGGGTTAAGAAACGTCTTGACCGGCAATGAGAGAAGTTTGCCGAATAACATGATGAGTAAGATCAAAGCGACAAAGAATTTGACAGAAAGCTGCAGAATTATGCACTCGGTTATCATCAGGACAGGGAAAGGGCAGTCATGAAAAGCATTATTGGCTTTTTTTTTAATTGTGCTGATAAGCTTCTGTTCGAGTGAAGAAGTACTGATCCACGCTAAAACAAAGAGATCGCTAATTCGGCGATGGATACAGGTAAAGTGGTTGCAGACGCTGCGGTGAAAATCCCGGCATTGTTAGAATCGTCAAAGACCTGCATGAAATTATAATTCCTATGCAAACTTCGCTCTTTGATAAGAGATTGCGGAAAGAATGATCGGTGCTCCGGATGACTAATTCCGAACTCCGGCTGCTGATAATGGTTTTGTTTACAAAATGGATTATCCGACAGAATTTCCCTGACCTAGTTTGCAGATAAATCAGCAGTAAAGGAAGAAGAAATGAAGATCATCATCCGAAGAGAAAATGAGAATGATCATCGGATCGTTGAAGAGCTTACCAGGGAAGCTTTCTGGAATTTATATGTTCCCGGTTGTGATGAACATTATCTTGCTAATATTTTAAGAAACCACCCGGATTTTATTCCGGAACTGGACTTTGTTGCTGTAGTCGATGATAAAATTGTCGGAAATATCATGTATACAAAATCTTTTGTGGCAGATGAAAAAAATAATCGAATAAATACTCTAACCTTCGGTCCATTATGTGTTCTGCCTGAATTTCAAAGAAAAGGAATCGGTTCATCTCTGATCAATCACACCAAAGATATAGCCGTCAGAAATAACTCAAAGGCGATAATCATACTTGGGAGTCCGCATAATTATTGCAAACACGGTTTCAAAAACTCCATAGACTTCAATATCGGCAACGCACAAGGTAAATTTCCTTACGGGCAATTAGTTCTTGAGCTCCAAAAAGGCGTTTTTGCCGGGAAAAAATGGAGATTTCATTGCAGTTCTGCCTATGATATTGATGCAAAAGCTGCTGCAGAATTCGACAGTCAATTCCCTCCCCGAAAAAAAGAATACAAAGCTTCTCAGGAAGAATTTTCCATTGCAGTAAGAGCATTTCTCGGTAAATGAAACAGTCATATTCGAGAATCAGACGGCAGGATGATTGAAACTTCAACCACCCTTTCGTTACTTGTTCCAACGCAGAGCCCTGGAACAAGAAAGTGATTCAATTATTCATGAATAGAGGAAGAAATTAAACCCGACTACATAAGTGCGTGTTTTGAAAATCCGGTTAGAACCTGTTACAATAATAATATTCTAACAAATCTTCCGGCAGCAAAAAGATTTGACAGAAAGCCGTAAATTATTGGACTAGCTTATCCTGTGTACAGGAAGAAATGTCGTATTGGCTTAAAAATATTAAAAAATCAGTTATACTGATCTATGGAGAATATTGTGAAAACAGTTAAATATGGAAAAAGAGAGATCACTCCATGCAAAATCGTTTGTGTTGGCAGAAATTTCACAGGCCACATCAGAGAATTGAAAAGTGAAATACCCGATAATATGGTCATTTTCAGCAAGCCGAATTCTGCAATCACGAGCAGCCTTATCAGCTATCAGGGAGAACCGATCCACTACGAAGGGGAGATCTGCTTCCTGATAGATCAAGGCATTCTGGCAGCAGTTGCTTTCGGACTTGACCTGACCAAAAGAGAAACCCAGGATATATTGAAAGTCAAAGGTTTGCCCTGGGAAAGAGCCAAAGCTTTCGACGGCTCAGCTCTTTTCAGTGAATTTGTCCCTCTACCCCGGATCTGGCAAAATCTTTCCCTTGAATTGCTTATTAATGGTAAAATTGTGCAATCCGGCGGGATAGAAGAAATGATCTACAAACCGCAACAGATAATTGAAGAAATCCAGACTTTTCTTACCTTGAACAATGGAGATATCATCATGACTGGAACACCACAAGGTGTAGGCATAGTGAGCAAGGGAGACATTTTTGAGGGTGCTGTTTATACAGGAGGAAATCTTCTGGTCAGCGAAAAATGGCAGGCTGAATAATTCCCGTTCTTAATCCGCCATTTATTATTGCTTGATTACTGTATAGTTAGCAGGGAAAAGAATTACTTATATTCAGCCAGACAGAGGAATATGTAGATCATTATTTGGGGGAGGTCATGATGTTCAAGATGCATTTACTAATTATGACGCTGCTTTTCTCAGTAGTCTATGCTTCGGAGATCAGTCGGATCAGCCTGGCAGAATTGCAGGAAAAATCTGATCTGATCGTTCTGGCTGAGGTAATCGAAATCAGGCAGGACGGAAACAGCGATCTGGTAATGATCCAGATTGATTCCTTTTTAAAGGGAAATGGCGAAGAAAAAATTCTTACTATCCGACTGGAAACCCGAGGAGGTTTGAAAGATTTCGACCCTGCCCTGAACAAAGGTGAAACAGGCGTTTTCTTTTTGCACAAGGATCAAGACGGATTTTCCAAAGCATATTGGGGAAGCATGGCAATTTTTGCTAAAAATAATTTCCATCTGAGTGACCTATCTTATTGGAATGCATTGGAAATCTGGTGCGATATGCGTTTGCAGCAAAATCCAGATCTGGATATTGCCGATTATGAAAAGGGATTTA
>JAFGMF010000043.1 GCA_016927675.1 Candidatus Cloacimonadota bacterium | reverse complement strand
TTGAGAATCTTTTCTATCCTTCTCCGTAAATTACCCTCCAACTGCAGAATGGCAGCCTGGTGAGACCTTCTTGTCTGAACATGTAGCAGATCGCCGACAGCTTCAGATTGAGTGAGACCGATTTTATCATTGAAAAATGCTCTTTGAGTAAATTCCCCCGGTTCTGCCATTCGGATTTTCTGCAACAGCAGTTCCATGATCAATCCCGAAATGAAAGTATTGCCATGGCAGGATATCTCGATCACATCCTCTCCAGTATAAGAGTTAGGTGCCAGAAACACTGAGATCAGAACATCATCTATCACTTTTCCCTGATCAACGATCCTGCCGAAATGGATAGAATGTGATTTGGCTTTGCTTAAATCAGATTTGGATTTGAAAATGGATTGAACTGTCGGGACGGCATCCGCTCCACTGATCCTGATCACGGCAATACCACTTGTCCCTGGCGGAGTAGAGACTGCGCAGATGGTATCGTTTCTGTATTCCATTACAATTCAGCTAAAATTGGTTTTATTTTGCGGTATATCTGCTCCGGATTAAGTTTGAATTTCTTCTTCAGAGCAGGAATACTGCCGTGAGGAATGAACTGATCTGGATACCCGAAGGAATGAACTTTTACCGGCGAATTTGTCAGCATTGCCTGAACTGAACTTCCGAAACCGCCTATCAGGGAGTTATCTTCGAAAGTAAATATCAGATCGAGAGAAGCTGCTGTCTTAAACAGGAAATTAACGTCCAGAGGTTTTAGAAAACGGGCATCGATTAAATATGGATTCAATTCGGGAAAGTCAGTTTTTATTTTCTTAAAAATCGCTTCGGCATCATTAAAAGCATTTCCGATTCCGAGTAAAGCTAATTTACTGCCGGGATTGACGATTTCGAAACATCCGGTTTTCAATTTTGAACCCTTACGATCACACAAGAGAGCTGTTCCACGTGGATAACGGATCGCAACAGGGCCATCCTGATAGCCGGCGCCAAATTTAAGCATCAGTTCAAATTCCATAGCATTGGAAGGAGCCATTACGATCATATTGGGGATGAAATTAAGATAAGAAAGATCGAAAGCTCCATGATGAGTTGCACCATCTTCTCCTACGATTCCGCCTCGGTCAAGACAGAAAACAACCGGAAGTTTCTGCAGGGCAATATCATGAATAACCTGATCAAGAGCTCTTTGCAGAAAGGTAGAATAAATGGCGACAAAAGGTTTCATCCCTTCAATTGCTAATCCTCCGGCAAACGTAACAGCATGTTGCTCGGCGATACCTACATCAAAGAAACGACTGGGGAATTTCTGTGAAAAATCCACCAGGCCTGTTCCCTCAGCCATAGCCGCAGTTATGGCTACGATTTTTTTATTATTCTTTGCCAATCGGCAAAGAGTATCCCCCATAAATCTGGAATATGAGATTTCCTTTTTACTGATACACTCTCCTGTGGAAACCTCAAAAGGACCCAATCCGTGAAATTTGGGAGCATTGGCTTCGGCAAATTCGTAACCTTTACCCTTCTTGGTCACAACATGAATCATTACCGGACCGACCATATTCCTTTTTACTTTATGAAAAATTCTGACCAGACGCGGAATATTATGCCCATCCACGGGGCCGACATATTTGAATCCCAGATCTTCGAAAATAACATTTGGGACAAAAAAATTTATTAGATTTTCTTCGAATTTCTGGGCAACTGCAATCATTCTCCGTTTGATCCGACCAGGAAAATGCTGGAAAAGATCCCAGACTTTTGCCTTAACTGCATTGTACGATCGACTGACCAGGATATTGGTGAGATAAGCCTGTAATGCACCAACATTTTTAGAAATAGACATATTGTTATCGTTGAGGATAACAATCATATCTTTATGCAGATGACCGGTATGATTGAGTGCTTCGAAGGCTATCCCGGCAGTAAGAGCACCATCACCAATTACGGCAATAGTCCGACCGTCTCTGTTCTTCAGTTCTTTGGCTACTGTTATTCCTAGCGAAGCAGAAATAGAGGTACTGCTATGACCTGCACCAAAGGCGTCGTATCGGCTTTCAAATATATTGTTGAAGCCACTTATCCCATTCATCTGGCGAAGTGTATCAAATCTCTCGTTCCGTTCAGTCAGAATCTTGTAGGCATAAGATTGATGCCCGACATCCCAGATGATCCTGTCTTCCAAAGGATTAAAAACTTTCAGCAGAGCAATTGTAAGATCGGTAACTCCCAGACTGGGCCCAATATGGCCACCGTTTCTGGCTGTAACTTCAATGATTCTCTTTCTGATATCAGGAGCAAGAGCTATCAACTCCTGAAGTGATAATTTCCGGACATCCTCCGGCGATTTTATTTTTTCCAGCATCTATTCTGCCTCACAAAAAAATCCAAATGTAATAATCCCAGCTTCATCACCTCTGTCAATCAAATATCCGAAGTAATACGTTTTTCTACCCATTCGAGAACAGCTTCACTTCCCAATTTCTGTAAAGAAGAAAAACCGATCAGCTGATCTTTCTCAAGCTCCAGTTCCTGCTGCAGACGCTTCAGATAAAAGCCTCTTTTTGTCTTGGCAATCTTGTCTGCCTTGGTGGCAATAACAATTCTGGGAATGTTATGCTCTTTCAGAAAAGCCAGCATCATCCTGTCTTTAGGATCTGCCTGATGACGGATATCGACGATCAGAATCAGACCATTCAGATTAGTTCTGGTTAACAGGTATTGATCAATCATTTTCTGCCAGAGAGCCCGTTCGGTTTTACTTACTCTGGCATAGCCGTATCCCGGTAGATCAGTTATTGACAATACCCCAGGTTGATTGCTTTCAAACAGGAAATCTACCTTGAAAAAATTCAATAATCTGGTTTTCCCGGGAGTAGAGCTGACTTTTGCAATCATTTTTCTGGATAGAATGGTATTTATCAGTGATGATTTCCCTACATTTGATTTGCCGGCAAAAGCTATTTCAGCCCAGTTTGGCGGAGGATAACCCTCCGGCTTAACAGCACTTTTTACGAATTCCGCTGAGATTATTCTGATCATGGCCAATAATAACGATTAATTAATCCCGGTAAATCAGAGAAGTTTTATCCGATTCCCAGATCTCCACTTCTGCTATTTTACACCCTGGCTTATCTAAACTGTTTGACATTTCCATAAAAATAATCCTGGCAATATTCTCCGAAGATGGATTAATCTCCTTGAAAAATTCAAGATCGTTAAGATATTGATGATCGAACTTATTCATGATCTTATTCAGATGCTTTTTGATGATCCCAAAATCGATGGCCAAACCAAGTTCATCAAGCTGACCGCATTCGATTCCCACCCTTACCTTCCAGTTGTGACCATGCAGATTTTTACAATCCCCCTGATAACCCAGCAAACGATGAGCAGCGGAAAACTGTGATATCACATTAAGTTTATACATTAAAAACCCCTCAATAAAGAAAATTCTACGATCAGATATCCGAATTTATCTTCAGCATGCTGAAAATAGAATTTTCCTTAACTTTCTATCCTGTCCGGAATCCGCCATAAGCCGGAATCGGGCATCCCTCCCTAGAAGTAAAGGGAGTAAATTAGGAAACTTCAACCCAAGTGTCGAGAAATTCAAATCCATAAAATTCATATATCAAATTACACGGATATTTTGTAAAGAACTTTAAAAATTGACAAAATACTACCTCCCATAAATTTTCCACTTTTGTTCAGTTGTTGATTCTAATTTGATTCAAGGCATCGAATTAGCTGAAGAAAAAAGATAAAAGGAAGTGAATTTGTGAAAATATCAAAAATAATCCTGATGATTTTTCTTATTTTGCCCTTAATCACTGGTTGTGGTAAAAAAGCTAAAGAGATCAAGCAGGCTGCCGGGAAAATGAAAGATCTCGCCAACAAAATGGAAGAAATAAGTAAAGATATGGACGGTAAGGAACCCCAAAATCCCGAAGAAGCCATGGAACAGATCGGTAAATTTCTCAGTGGTGGTCAGGAAATCGAAACCGTTGATTATAAAGAGCTAAAAGCCATGCTGCCGGGAAAACTGGAAAACCTGACCCTGATAAACAGCAGCGCAGAAAAAAACGCTGTCTGGGGAATCGAAGTCTCAGAAGCCAGCAGCAGCTATCAATCTGATAGCGGTACATCCATCAACCTTTCTATCACTGATCTTGGCGGTATGAGTGCGTTAACGACCATCGCCGGATTTGCCTGGACTGTTAGCGATTATGAGAAAGAAGACGTTAACGGATATGAAAAAACCACCATTTATAAAGGTTATAAAGCAATCGAAGAATTCAAAAAAGATACCGGTTATGCTAAATTGGATATTCTGGTTGCCGATAGATTTGTGGTCGCTGCAAATGGTTATCATACCGGAATTGAAGAAATTAAGAAAGCGCTAAACGAAATAGATCTGAAAAAACTTGAAGGAATGAAAAATTACGGTATTAAAAGCTGAATTTAATTTTATAAAAAAAACTCGTAAAAGGAATTAATATGTTAAAAGCATCTATCGCCCCGGATGGTCAAGAATATCAGCTGCCTAATGAACTGGAAGATTTGGAAGAAAAAAAGATCCTGCACAGGATCACCGAAGAACAGCGAAAGCTCGGGCGTAAAATAGTTGCTGTTCAGGGATTGGGATTTGTTGGCTGCGTAATGGCGGCTGTTGTTGCAGATGCAGAAGACGAAGACAAAAAACCGCTCTATTTTGTGCATGGTCAGCAGCGACCATCGCTCCGTTCCTTCTGGAAAGTACCCGTTATCAATGAGGGACGTCCTCCGGTAAATTCATCCGATGCGGAAGTCCCGGAGATTTTTCATCGTTGCATAAAGATGAAGAAAAGCCTGAGAGCAACCTGGCATAATTATGCTTATGAAGTTGCTGATGTTGTTGTTGTTGATATCCAGTTAGACGCTACTAAACCAGCTTTTGGAGAAGCAGACAAAGGATACTGTGATCTGTCGGCTTTTCGTGACGGTATTCGTACGCTGGGAAAATACATAAAACCAGACTGCCTGATCCTGGTGGAAACTACCGTTCCACCCGGAACTTGTGAATATGTGGTAAAACCAATCATCGAAGCAGAATTCAGCGCTCGGGGAATTAATGTTAAAAAAAATCCTCCTCTGGTGGCTCATTCTTACGAAAGGGTCATGCCGGGCGCAAAATATGTTAAATCAATCAGAAATTTCTGGCGCGTTTATTCCGGCGTAAATGATAAAAGCCGGGAAATGGCAAAAGCCTTCTTAACCGATATTCTGGATGTCGAGAATTATCCCTTGACCGAATTGGAAAATACTAATTCGTCTGAACTGGCTAAGGTGATGGAAAATTCCTATCGGGCGACTAATATTGCACTGACGCTGGAATGGGCTAAATTTGCCGAGCAGATTGGTGTAGACATCTTCAAAGTGCGAGATGCCATCCGCAAAAGAAAAGGTACACATGATAACCTGCTCAGACCCAGCCTTGGGGTCGGCGGATATTGTCTTACCAAAGACCCTGTACTGGCAAACTGGGCGATGAATGCGATCTTCAATATCGAAGGAAAACTTGAAGTTGCCATCAGATCGGTTGACATTAACGATACCATGCCTTTGCACACTATCGAACTGATCCGAACCGAATTTCCGAAGCTTAAAGATCTGAAAATAACTGTTCTGGGTGTTTCTTATCTGGAAGAACTCGGTGATACCAGACACTCACCTTCTGAAACGCTGATCAAATTCCTGCACGAATCATGGGCTGTTGTCCGTGTTCATGATCCCTACGTAGAATACTGGGCGGAAATGGAAAACGTCAGCATCCAGCCAGACCTGCAACAGGCAGTAGAAAATGCCGATGTCATCATCTTCGCTGTCGGACATAAACTTTATAAGGAACTCAACCCCGAAGATCTTCTGAAAATGTGCGGCAACAAACCCATGATCATTGATTGTTCCAATTTTATCGACGATACGCGGATATCTCATTACCTCAGATCAGGATGCAAAGTTAAAGGGGTCGGTAAAGGTCATATCCACTCTCTGAAAAAATAAACCCAGAAAATATTTCGAATAACCTGGTTATTTTTAAACCCCGGCCATAAACCGGGGTTTTTTCTATTGACAATTACAGCCGCAGAATGCGATAAAAGATTTTGTATGTGGGGGGATTTATTATCCTCCCGGGGAGATTAGATGGCGGTCTGTAAATCATTGAAATCTTTCTTCGGATTCTGCTTCTGTTTTATGATCATTATTCCATTTTACCTTAATGCAAATGGCTTCTCTGAGTATTTATCCAAATTTGATCCCTTACTGCAAAGATGCTATCGTCTGCTCGAAGAAGATCATCGATCCGCAGAAATTTTTTCCCCTGTACTGATAATCTCCGAAGACGACGAGATTTCACTCAGAATTACCTGTCTGTATTCTGCACCATTTCAGCGATTATCAGAAAATTACAGAGAACCTGTGCGATTAACTGATAATATAGCTACAATCACAGTTACATCGGAAGATCTCGAGAAATTATTGTTAGACCAACATTTGATCAGAGCCGAAATCTACCCTGAAGATATCCTGCTTCTTGAGACAAGTACATCAATTCAGACGTTGCCCGGTCCGATCTATCTGGGAAACTGGGCGGATGCTGCTCAGACAGGGACTAATCCGTTTGACGGCAGTGGCGTGATAGCAGCCGTAATCGATCCTTACGGTGTATTTTTTCAACACTGGGATTTTCGGGAATCCAACGGTGACAGCAGGATTATCTATCTCTGGGATCAGACTACCGGTATCGAGGGTAGTAATCATCCGGACGGATTTGATTATGGTACGGAATATACCAATTCTGAGATCAATTCAGGTAACTGCAATCAGATTCCGGGTCATCATGGTAACTCCTGCTTGGGTATTTTAGCCGGAGACGGTAGTTCATCTCCAGCAGGGACTGACTACACCGGCATGGCTCCTGAAGCAGAAATCATATACGTTAAATCTGATCAACGTTTTTCCAGCTATCTGGAAGATGGAATATCATATATTTTTTCCCAGGCATCCCAATTGAATAAACCGGCAGTTGTCAGCATCAGTCTGGGTAATCAATACGGAGCGCACGACGGCACTTCTCTACGTGTTCAAGCAATTGATTCAATGTGCGAAGATGGTCGCCAGGTAGTTTTTGCCTGTGGAAATTCCGGAGCTAAAAGAATCCATGCTGAGACCTATCTGTCCACAAATAATAATCATACTTTTGAGATCAATTCCAGCAGCAGTTATCTTGGGGTGGATATCTGGTTTTCGGGAACTGACACAATCTCGGTATCTCTGAAATCTCCCAATCTGCCGGAAACAGAAACTGTCCATTTTGGCCAAACTTATGTGGATGCAACTGCAGATGGCATCATAGAGATCTACAATTGTACTGATATCCCGACAAACGGAGATCATCACATTGTTATTTATGCAGGAGAAAATGATGGTTTATTTGCCAATGGGATCTGGCAGATAGAGCTGCATGCTGATCATATTTCTTCCAGAAATGGTCTGGTAGATGCCTGGAGTTTCAGTTATGATCAATTTACCGCCGCTTCAGGAGGGAATACCAGTAAGACACTTAATGAACTTGCCAGTGGGCACAATACTGTCGCTGCTGCCGGTTTTTTAGGCGGAAGCGTTACCGGTTTTACTACTGGTACACTCTATTCCGGCAGTGGCAGGGGTCCCACCCGGGATGGAAGACAAAAGCCTGATCTGGCCGGAAACCAGGGTGTGTATGTTCCCTCCTACACTGTTAATAACGGTTACATCGCAACAGGTTATGGAACAAGCTATTCGGCTCCCCATGTAGCCGGTGCAATTGCACTAATGTTACAGAAAAATAACCTGCTTTCGCCCACAGCGGTATTAACAGACCTGCACACTTCAGCCTTCAGAGATATCTATACCACAGCTGCCGGTACTGAACCAAATTATCGGATTGGTTACGGAAAACTGAACACCCTGGGAAGCCTTGATGAACCTCTGCCTTTGATTTTAAGTTCTTTTACCGCTTTCTATGATAATTCAGTAAATTTAATCTGGACTACCATAAGTGAATCCGGACTAAGCGGCTGGAATATCTACCGGAATGATTCCCCTGAAGTTGAACAAGGTATTCAGATCAATCAAACCCTGATCCCGGCAGGTAATTCATCTCAATCTCAAACATATTATTATTCAGATCAGGACGTTTTACCTGTTGGTTCGTGGCAATGGTATGTTCTCGAGGCTGTCTGGGTAAGCGGAGAGACACAACTGTTCAGCCCGGTCGCAATTCTGATACCTGATCAGGAAAATCCTCCTGATGATCCGGTCCCTCCGAAGGAAAACCTGATACTCAACAACTTTCCAAATCCCTTCAATCCCGGAACAGATATCTTTTTTTCGATAAATAATGTTGATGAAGCAGATTTAAGTATCTTTGATCTTCGGGGAAGAAAGTATTTCGAAAAGAACTATACTCAGGGAGATCACCATTTATTCTGGCAAGAAAACGAATTGGACAGCGGGATCTTTTTCTGTCGACTGAAAAGCGCAAATACTCAAAAAATTATTAAGATGGTTCATATTAAATAAGCGAGGTTGTATGTTCAAAGAAAACAAGTTTATAAAAGCTGACCCGGGCTTGAAAAGAGGTGTCGGGATTTTTGTTATTGTAATTGTGGTAATAGCGTTGATTTTCTTTATCTATTTTCTGAAGTATCAGCAGAGTATGATGCAGTTAGCGGAAACTTCTCCCGAGCTGGCTTTGTTCAAATTAACCAGAACACTGAACATAATTAGCAATATAAATTCTGCCGTGATGATAATCTTTGCTGTATACTTCCTCAGACTGGGGATAAAGATACTGATCTCAGGTCGATTCCCGCTGCCGGGGCAGCGTATGATCAAAGATACCAAAATTCGAAGTGAAGGACAGGCAAAATTAATGGGTTGGATAGCAATTTTGTTCGGAATGTTAATGATTTTTCTCAGTTGGTTTTTTTATCATTATCTGGACAAATTGATAGTTTCTTTTACTTAAAAGCATTATAATGAACACAGGAGTATAGGAAAATGAAAAATATTGTTGTGTTACTTTCTCTGTTTATTTTCGGAATTTTATCTGCAGATCTGATTCTGGAGGAAGGTTTCGAATCGGGAGATTTACCGCCCGGCTGGACTCAGGAATACATATCCAGTAATACTGACTGGGATTACACGAATGGTGGTTACAGTTCCAATCCACCGTCAGCTCATTCCGGCAGTTATAATGCCAGGTTTTATTACGGCAGCTCGACTCCGCATATCACCAGGCTTATTACTCCGGCTTTAAATCTGGGAGTCAGTTCTAATGGCGAACTCAGTTTCTGGCACGCCCAGAAGATCTGGCTTTCCGATCAGGATGAATTGAAGATATATTACCGTAACAGCGAAAGTGGAAACTGGAACTTGATCGTTCATTATCAGGACAATACTCCCGATTGGACACAAAGAACAGTTAGTCTTCCCGATCCCAGTGAAACTTATTATGTGGCTTTTGAAGGGATAGCCAAATTCGGTTATGGTGTCTGTGTAGATGATGTCCTAATTACAGGGCAGCCGGTTCAATATGAAAATGACCTGGCCGCCATATCACTTATCGGTCCTAATAATGTCAATGCAGGCAATTCCTATATCTACGATTTTACCGTCAGAAACAGCGGTCTTGCGGAGCAGGACAGCTATACTGTTAGACTGCTGAAAGACAGTTATCTGGAATTAAGTTCACTGGTGATCAACCAGTCAATCCAGCCGGGAGAAGAAAGACAGCATCAGTTTGTCTGGAATATCCCGCAATCTGAGCCTTTGGGTCAGGCTTATTTGCAGGGAGATGTTATTCTAGATGGAGACGATAACGGCAATAATGATCAGACAAGCCAGCTGAACATCATGATCATGCCTTACGGTCAGATAAATATTGGTAACGGCAGTGATCTTACTTATTACATGCCGCTCAATTTCTATTATATGAACAGCCTATCGGAAACTATCTACTATTTTGATGAATTCAATACCGGCGGATTGATCAACGGAATAGCCTGGTATAACAACTTTTCCTCTAATCTCAGCAATATGCCTACCAGAGTATGGATTGGTGAAACAACTCAGACGAGTCTTTGTTCCGGATGGATTCCCTCCAACCAGCTGGTTCCGGTATTTGATGACAATATTAACTACCCTTCGGGTGAAAATATGATCATGATAAATTTCAATGAACCATTTATCTATACAGGAAACAATTTAGCCATCCTGGTTCAGCGCCCGATGGATACTCAGTACTACAGCAATTCAGATAAATTTTATTCAACAAATTCATCACCACACCCCGACCGCTCACGCTATGCTTATGCTGATTTTGATGAATTGGATCCTGAAACTCCACCTATGGGAACTCTCACCAGTAGTTTTCCCAATACTGCCTTTTTCTTGATTCCAGGAGGATTGGGAAATGTTCAGGGTTATGTCCGTGATGAAGATGATCAGCCTCTTGCAGGTGCTCAAATCATCAGAGAAGGATCTGGTGATCAAACCTTCAGCAACACCCAGGGTTATTATTACATGGGCAATATCCCGGAGGGCAATTACGATTTTACCGCTTCGTTGTTTGGTTATTCACCTCAGACATTGAACACGGAAATCACTGAAAATGACACTATTGATCTTGATTTTTCTCTGTTGCCTCTGGGAATGGTAAGCGTCTCCGGCAGGGTAACGGGAAGTGATTTCCCAGATGATGGCTTGTCCGGAATTCCAGTTTATCTGAGTGGCTTTGAAGATTATCAGACATTAACCGATGCTGACGGTTATTTCCTGATCGAGGGAGTCTATACCAATATAACTTACCGACTTGATATCAATTGTGAAGGTTATGATCCTTATTCGGAAAGTGTTTTTGTATCGGGAGAAGATCTTGATCTGGGCACGATCATCCTTTATGAAATTGCCGATCCACCGGGTAACGTTCAGGCTTTCCAGAATGATCCCGGTACAGAAGTCGATCTGTACTGGAATTCTCCGGGATCAGGAGGGGGTGAATTTCGCTATGATGACGGTGAATTTGATTTTCAGTTTGGAAGTGCCAGTTTGCCAACAAATGCTGTTTTTGGTTCGGTCCATCGGCACATCGCTGTTATTCAGGAAATATCCTGGTTTTTAACAGCCGAATCTGCTTCCCATTCCAGCGTAAAACTCTATGTTTTTGGTCTTGATTCTTATGGAGACCCTGATTCAAGCGAGTTGCTGTTCATCTCCGGAATGATTCCCAACATCGATGATCAATGGAATTACTACACCCTTCCGCAGGCCGTGACAGCTGAAAACGGTTTTCTTGTTGGGTTGGGAACTCCGGGAATCTGGACCGGACTGGGAATGGACGATGGTGTTGGTGATCCCTGGGTGTTCACACCGGGAACCCAATGGATCACACTTAATTATACTCAAAACCCATGGCAGGATCTTGCAGGCATCAACCCCCCGCAATGGAATCGAAATTTTATGATCCGAGCCTATGGAATAGATCTGGGAGAAATAGCTTTCAATTTTACTGAAACATCAGAATACGATCAAATTGCA
>JAFGMF010000042.1 GCA_016927675.1 Candidatus Cloacimonadota bacterium | reverse complement strand
TGCATGAACCCCTCATCGATCATCCCAAGCTCGAGCAAGTAATATCCTGCTTCAACATAAAGTTGGGCAAGTCCGTAATAAAACCTTTGTTTTCCTTCTATGAATTCAAGAGACTTTTCCATATATTTGATGGCATTACCGTAATCCATCTGTGCATGGAAATAACGGGAAGCCCTCATGTAAGCCGCACCATAATTGTTGAGGAGTCTTTTCATATTATGATCTTTATAAATAGTATCGTCGAAGATTCCCCGATATGAATAAACCGAGTCGATATTGGTTACCAGCCGCTCGAGGTCATACTGCTCTTCAGAAGCGGTTGCCACCAGCCTGTCTACCATGCCTTCATTCTGAAGATGATTTTCAAAACCTACAACATCCGGTGCTGTTACAGCAAAGTAGATCGGTCGTTTTCCGTAATTATCCTTGATGATCTGTAGAACCGCAAGATCTTTGACAAAAAGAATCGTTCCTTTCTTGAAAGATATTGTAAAGGAATCACCCGGTGTAGGACCTGAAATTGTCAGCTTTGAATCTTTCGGGATTTGCCGTGGATATAAAACAGAAGCCGGGCTGTCCTGGCTGAGGTCGATATGCTTATCAGGAATATTGAATTCAATTCCTTCCTTGTCACGCAGTTGTTTTATGTACCAGGGAGTGTTGAGCAGACTCAGATTGGCAATGGTAACATCTTTCCTGATACCTTTGCATTCTTCATTCTTGTATTCCAGAGCAGAGGCAATTATTTCTCTGGTTGTATCGGTAGGAGCAAGTGTATTCAGCTTCAATTGATTACCGGTAATATCTCCGGGTAGAGAATCGGGATCTGGATGAATATATTCCGTGGTGGCTGGATCGTAGACAGCCTGGGCATACCAGACGGGGAAGGTGTCGTTGTCCCCATTGGTGAAGATGATAGCGTTCTCGTCAACACTGTTGAGGATATTCTGTCCGTAATCCAGGGCAATATATTCTCTGGAGCGATCGTGAACATGATATTGAGAGACAAGGTTAAAGATCGGGAAAAATAACATCATTACAGCGAAGATCAAACCTAAGATGCGTTTCTTGCGTCGGAAAAAATCAATAACAGCTATTGAACCGATTGCCATCCAGACAGTCCAGAAATTATAGGCAGTCACAAAGAAATAATCACGTTCTCTGACTTCAGCATCAGACAGGTTCATGACAAAAATCATGGCGATTGAAGCCATGAAGAAGAACGAAAAGAAATAGGCAAAAGAGTGTTTATTCTTCTTGATATGATAGATTATACCGCCTGAGCCAAGCAGAAAAACAATCAGATTTGCAAATCTTTGAATGATATAGGCCGGAACTTTAAACCAGCGCGAGATCATCTCAACATTGAAGAACTGCCAGCTGAAATATGTGAGGAATTGATCGTATAGCTGATAAAAGAAATTGGCTCTGCGAACAAACATACTGGTTGTTCCATATTGACGGCGCAGCACATAATCAGTGAAAAGTGACAGATTATGGGGATGACCTTCGTTGATAAATGGCCGGTGTTGCGATCTGACCAGCAGGAAAAAGTGAGTGCTTAAACCGACCAGAATCAGGAACAGGGCAAGCAGCCAGGTTCGGGGTGAAACATCTTTATGATGATGGTAATAAAGAATTGCAAACAGAGAAACAGCCACGACGTATTTGGAAAGATCGGGAATTTCCATTGATTTTCCAACCGGGATGAAGACAGCATAGGCGATGATAATGAAGATCGTGTAGACTACTAAGCGAGTCCAGAATCCTGATTTTCTGATATTTTCTTTCAGTTGTGGATACAGAACAATGAAGAGCACGGCAGGAGCAAGTTGCAGGGAAGTCTGATGAATGCCAAAACCAAGAAAGAAGATATAAATGATCAGCAGCAGGAGATTTTGATGTGACAGTCCTTCGGATTTTTCCACCCAGACGAGTGTGAGCCAGACGACAAGGTTGAGGATGAAAGCCAGTCCGGAATAGACTTCTGCCTCGATCGCATTAGTCCAGAAAGTATAGGAAAACGCAGTATAGACAGCGGCGATGAACCCTCCGAGGTAAGCATAAAAACTCTCTTTTTCGGAGGTCAGCCACATGGTGATCAATTTAACAGTAAACAGATAGGTAAACATCACGGCAAAGGCAGAAAAAATACTGGAGAGGAAATTTACGATCTGAGCATGGGGAATTCCTATGCCCAGGATGGTAAAAAATCTTCCGATCAGGATATAGAAGGGATTACCCGGAGGATGGGGAATTCCAAGGATACTGCTGCAGGTGATATATTCTCCTGCGTCCCAGAAAGATAATGAACGGGCGAAAGTAAGGTAGTAGATCAACAATGTGCCCAGAAATATCAAAGATGCAATAACAGCATTATGTCTTTTATTGACAAAAGGTTGAGGTTTCAAATACATAATTATATCTCCCAGTAATGATTGGTGAAAAACATGAGTTTACCCGGATTCCCGTCAAGTAATAAAAACGGGGTGATTTTCATCACCCCGTAGATAATCGGAAATCAAGCTGTTACATTCTGTTTATTTTTTGTTTCATAGGCGAGAATGGGATCATTAAGCCCGAGAACAACTTCTTTTGAAATATGGCATTCTTTGACATTCTGCAGATCGGGAAGATCATACATGATGTTGATCATGAATTTTTCCATAATAGCTCGTAATCCTCTTGCTCCGATTTTCTGCTTGATGGCTATCTTGGCGATTTCCCGCAGAGCAGTAAGTGAGAATTCGAGTTTTATCCCTTCGATTTCGAATAATTTTTTATACTGTTTACAGATGGCATTTCGGGGTTTGGTTAGGATCTCGATCAAAGCTTCTTCATCGAGTTCATGCAACGAAGAAAGAACCGGAAGTCTGCCGACGAGTTCCGGGATCAATCCGTATTTCATCAGGTCGTCAGGGATACAGCGGGAAAAGATATCTTCCTGAGACAGTTCTTCCTGTTTGGTTTCAGTATCGAATCCGATGGTTTTCTTTTTCAGCCGGTTTTTTATGATCCTTTCCAGACCGAAGAAAGCCCCGCCAGAAATAAAGAGGATATTTTTTGTGTCGATCTCGATAAATTCCTGATGAGGATGTTTACGTCCGCCTTTGGGCGGAACGTTAACCCTGGCGCCTTCGAGTATTTTCAGTAAAGCCTGTTGAACACCTTCACCGGAAACGTCTCTGGTAATTGAAGGAGTTTCAGATTTTCTGGCGATTTTATCCAGTTCATCGATATAGATGATCCCTTTTTCGGCTCGGTCAACATCGTAGTCTGCATTTTGCAGTAATCTTACCAGAATATTTTCGACATCTTCTCCGACGTAACCTGCTTCTGTAAGAGTAGTAGCATCGGCTATGGCAAAAGGTGTTTTCAGTATTCTGGCCAGGGTTTGAGCAATCAGTGTTTTACCTGAGCCTGTGGGACCTAGCATCAGGATGTTGCTTTTTTCAATTTCCACTTCATCATCGTGTTGTTGTTTGAAAATACGCTTATAATGATTATACACAGCAACGGATATGATCTGTTTCGCTTTATCCTGTCCGATCACGTATTGATTGAGCTGTTGATGGATCTCCCGTGGTGTGGGCAGGACAAAATTCTCCATTTCTTCTCTCTGATGATTGTCTTCCATGATCGTTGCGCACATGGTAATACATTCATCGCAGATATTTCCGTTGATACCTTTGATCAGGTATTGAGTCTCATTTTCTGATCTACCGCAAAAGGAACAATTATGAGTATGCAATTTATCCATTCTTTTCACCCATGATCTTTCGGGAGTTGATTACTGAATCGATCAGGCCGTATTTCTGAGATTCTGCAGCGCTCATGAAAAAATTCCGATCAGTATCTTTGAGTATTTTAGCCAGTGACTGCCCGGTTATATCTGACAATATTTTATTAAGAGTCTGTTTCATGATCATGATCTCTTTGGTTTGAATTTCGATATCTGATGCCTGACCTCGGACACCGCCCAGAGGCTGGTGGATCATAATCCTGCTGTTGGGCAGGGCAAATCTTTTCTTTTTGGAACCTGCTGCCAGCAGGAAAGCGCCCATGCTGGAAGCCTGTCCGATACAGATCGTGCTGACATCAGATCTGATGTACTGCATTGTATCATAGATAGCCAGACCGGCAGAAACTGAACCTCCGGGGCTGTTGATATACATGCTGATGTCTTTGTCCGGATCTTCGGCTTCAAGATGCAGTAATTGAGCGATGATCAAATTGGCAACATTATCATCTATTGGAGAACCCAGAAAGATGATCCGGTCTTTCAGCAGACGGGAAAAAATATCATATGCTCTTTCAGCTTTTCCGTTCTGCTCAACGACAATTGGGACGTAAGGCATTAAAACTCCTTTTATTATCTATTATTAAAATCATAGGATATATTAATTTCAAATTACCCGGGGGCAAGCTTATTTATCTTCTTTTTCTTCCGGCTTAGTCTTTTTGGTTTGTTTCTGCTCTTTGGGATAAGGTACAAAAGTCGAGTTATCTTTGATCAGTTTGAGTAGTTTTTTTTCTTGAGCAGTATAGGTAAAATCTTCACTTTCAATCTGATTGTTATAAAGCTCTTTGTATTTTTCTATATCTATCTTAAGATTTTCTGCAGCTTCTTTGATCAATTCCTGTTTATCGGAATCTGTAACTTCAATATTTTCCAGCTTCTTGATCTCTTCCATCAGATAGTGGCTTTTCAGGTTATATTCAGCCATTTCCAGATACATGGGTACGATTTTCTCGAGCTCTATTTTATAATTTTGAGCAGACGGCTTTGCCAGGTTTTCTGCATAATTAGTTATCATCGAAGGGGGAAGTTCCAGAGGATTCAGATCGATCAATACCGAAATGATAGCATTTCTCATACGCGTTTCATTTTCACGTTCCAGTTTCTGCTTAAGACCTTCGGTTACCTTTTGTTTAAGATCTGCCAAATCGTCATATTCAAGATCTTTGGCAAATTCATCGTTCAATTCCGGTAATTCTTTACGTTTTATGGTCTGTATCATAACCTTTACTTCTTTATCGACCAAAGAAGATTCCACCTGTTTTTCGGTTTCTTTCTGTTTTTTACTGAAGAGTGTGGTAACTACTTCGTCACCGATGTTTCTGCCTGTTAAATTCTTGTTAAAATCTTCACAGTAGATATTGTCACCCAGTACAAATACCCGTGAAACCTCTTTCTCGGTTTCTGGATCATTATCATCGGGAATAAGAATTTTAACAGTGACCTCATCACCTTCTTGAGTCGGAGAATCCGCATCGCGCTCGATAGCCATTTCATTACGGAATTCCAGCAGAGTAGCATCTACCATTTCTGGTTTGAATTTTATTTCTTCAAAAGGTATTTTCAGATTTTTGTATTGCTTGATTTCGATTTCCGACATTACTTCAAAGCGAAATTTGACTTCGAGTTCTTTGCCCTTTTCCCAGTCAATATGGATAGTTTCTCCTTGATTTACTGGGTTGAGTTCAATTTTATCCAAAGCTGATTTATAATAATCACCGATTTTCTGATTGTAGAACTCTTCTTTGATCTGGGGACCATAGATCTTTTCGATTTTAGCCAGAGGAGCCTTCCCTTTGCGGAAACCCTGAACAACAGTATAGGGACGCATTTTATTAAGTATCTGTTGATAATCATTCTGGGCTGTTTCGGCATCAATGATTAATGTCATTTCTTTTACGCATTTGCTGATATCTTTCAAGTCAATTTTCACATGCTCTCCTTATCTTAGCGAGCTGATTTTGGTGCGAAAGAGGGGACTCGAACCCCTACAGGAATTTTCCCACTGGATTCTAAGTCCAGCGCGTCTACCAATTCCGCCACTTTCGCACTGAATTTGAGTTATTTCATATTTCTGAGAATAGCTTCGAATTTTTTCTCCAATTCTTTATCGCCAGTTTCCTTAGCACCCTGGTAAATCAGCTGAATGGCTTCTTTGGAATTCGGATCGAGTTCATGCCACTGCATGGCATATTCAAGCATTTCATCGTACTTTTTATCCTGAACCAGTATATAGCTGAGAAAAGAAAGATAATCAATGTTTTCAGGACTCAGAGCGACCGCTTTTTTCAGGAAAACTATTTGCTTGGGTAAATCTTTGAGCGCGAGAGCATAATTACTTGCCATCAGGACTGCATCCAGATTCTCAGGATCAAGTTCAAGGGATTGCTCCATAGCGATCAAAGCATTTTCGGTATCTTCAAGGTTATCGTAAACAAGGCCAAGATTGAAATAATTGTCAGGATTTTCGGGATTAGCGTTAATAGCTTCCTGGAACCAGATTGCCGCGGAAGCAAAATCCTGTTTTTCAAAGAAAGTGCTTGCGATTTTCTGGCGGACAATTTCGTCAGTAGGATCCAACGCTGCCACTTTCATCTCCAGAGCAGAAGATTCTTCCAAATTCCCCAGATTATAATGAATATAAGCCAGCATTTTCAAGGTTTTAACACTATCCGGTCCGATTGTGAGAAGATTCTCAAACGTTTCCAAAGCCTGTTCATATTGTTCATTTTTAAAGAGATTCTGACCGCTGTTGTAAATCTTGATCCAGCAACTATCTCTTAGTTTGAGTAGATTTTCCAGCTTTGCTTCCAGGTCGTATTTTTTGATCGTTTTTTTGTAGAATTTTTCTGCTTCTCTTTCATCCTGCTGTTGCAGAGTATTGTACTCAGAAAGGATTTCTTTAACCGAATCAATTGCCCGGACATAGAGAGAATGAGCTTTAAAATAGTCATTATTGATGTCAAAATTGATTCCGGCAGAGTTTTCCAGAGCTTCAATATGAGTGGGTTCAGTTTCAAGCACGGCATTATAATAATGTAATGCTTTGTCGAAAATGCCCTGATTACGGTACATATTGGCTGATCTGAGATCAGACTTAGCCTGACCGCTTAATTTAAGGCTGTCAGCACTTAAAGTGATGTTTAATAAGATCAGGCTAACTGCCATGATGATCATGCCTTTATTTTTATTAATCATAAATCAACCCCCATTTTCAGATATTTTTTAAGCAAGTTTTTTTCAGCCCTGATCTAGTCAAGGATTTTTTCCTGTTCCAGCTGTTATATATCAGTTGGAAAAAGCTTTTCCGATCATTCTTCGATTCTGAAGGGAAGGATCATCTGGATCGGATCCTGCCTGATAGATTTAAGCTTATGTTTGAATTCTTCAACGGGCAGGAGATCGTTTAATTCATCAGTTCCCAAAGAGACAGCCAAGTCCATTTTGAATGCTTTTCTGAGGAATTCTTCTAACAAGTTTTTCTTTTCAGGATAATAGGATACTGTATAATCATCAATTCCGGCAAGCTGGGCAGCCTTTACCACTGCGTCTGAAAGGAGTCCGATGCTGTCGATCAGATTTCCCGACCGGGCAGCGGCACTGCTCCAGATCTGCCCCTGCGCTACATCCTCCACCTGGTTCAAATCAATGTGACGTCCATTGGCAACTCTATCTTTGAATTCCAGGTAAACATCAAGGATATTTTCTCTGATCTCTGCCAGCATCAGATAGTCAGGTTTTTCGTACAGACTGAAGGCGTTGGCGTATTTTCCTTT
>JAFGMF010000257.1 GCA_016927675.1 Candidatus Cloacimonadota bacterium | reverse complement strand
GTACGGGATAAAGTGAAATCTGCTCCAGCTTCACCGAAAATATTTTCCATTACCTCTTGTCTTGTCTGTTCATCCAGATGAGCCAGGACAAAGGCTGAGGATTCGGTAAAGGAGCTTCCAATCCCGTCAATAGTCTGTTTGATGATTTCAGGATAGATGCGAATAACATTACCTTGAGCATTTCCGATTTGAAATTCTACATTATTCTGTTTGGATAGTATATCACCTTCTGCTGAAGTAAGCAGAATTTCGGATGTGGAGTTAAGCTTTTTACTGCTATTTACTCCACAACCGAAAAACGATATTAAAAGAATAATGAAAACAAATGTTTTAACTTTATTCTTTATCATCTTTAAAACCCAGGATTTCTCTAAGTTATTTTTTTTTCAGCATCAGCTTTTAGTGCATGACGTCTTTCCAGTTCAGCACGAACTTCATTTGCAAGTTCTTCCGTTAAATCATATTTACGCATAAGTAATAAGGCGATGGATGTACCCAGTATTGGAACTCCGGAATAAAAAATTCTCAATCCTGTTATTGCGTGCTCAGGTTGCACGGAGGCACTGGCATCAAAACCTACTACTGACATGATAACACCGCTCAACAAACCGGCAATAGCGAAGCCAAACTTGACCATCCACCAGTAAATAGCACCAAATACGCCCTCACGACGTTTCCCTGAATTTAACTCATCCAGATCCATCACATCAGATGTCATTGACATCATCAAGGTGAATAAACTGCCTATACCAAAGGAAAAGAAGGGCAGTGCTAATATAAACAGGTAGGGTTTTCCCGGAACAAAGAGAAACCATAACAGGAGATAACCTAAGATGGAGATGCTTTGTGAGACCATGAAAGCTTTTCTTTTTCCCAATAACCTGGACATGCGAGCAACAATTGGGATCACTAAAAAAGTAGTTACCAGTGAAGCCAGGCTGCCAAAAAGTGTAGGCCAGATACCAGCTGCTCCTGCATCTCCATTGAATAATCGATAGACTATAATAAAAAATGAAAACGCTGCGATGGTATTAAATGCATTAAATATAAAGAAAGTGGATACACATAATTTCACAAACTGAGGAATTTTAAATGCTTCCTTAAAGTTTGAGAATATTTCCTTTAAACTGCTCCCGATTGCTTTTAATTTAAGGGGAGCGTAGTTTTCATTGACTGTCGATCTACTTTTGAGGAATATTGCCGGAATCATAGCGAACAACATGCAGACGATTCCCACCCCAATCGCAAGTGTTCTTGTTGCAACATCCGCAGATGGGAATAGGCTTTTTTTGTACATAATAACCCAAAACCAGGGAGCAAGAACCCAGGCCCACTGCCCGATCCATTGGGCTACTGCCATAATGCTTGTTCGCTCGTGAAAATCGCTGCTCATTTCGTAGCCCATTGCAACGTAAGGCACACTGAAAATGGTTAGTCCCAGATAGAAGACAAACGAAAAGAGAAGGAAATAGATAAAGTTGTAATTGACTCCATTCTCACGATACAATTGCCACATAAGAATAAAAGCAATTCCGATAATGAGTGACCCAAGGAATACGTATGGTCTTCTTCTACCAAATTTCGATCTGGTGTTGTCAGAAATATAACCCATTATTGGATCTGTAATGGCGTCAAACACCCTTGGCAGGAAAAATAAAATTCCCCACATCCAACCCGGAAAACCTAAATCTTGAACCAAGACAACCATAAATATACCCAGAACTGCAGGAAACATTTGATTGGCAAACATTCCCAATCCAAAAGCAACTTTCTGTCCGAATGGAACTAAATTTTTTCGTTTTTCAACATCTAAGTTTGGTGCTAGAATCGCATCTTCTTTTGCTATTTTTTCAAGCTTTTCAACTTTTTCTTTATTCATAATTCTTTTCCTTAAATTTAATCAAGAAGATGAATATCATCAAAATACAGCGTTCCAAAAAGCAGATTATTCCCGCTGTCGTTCGGATTCCACAAGCCTAGATATTTGAGATCCGTAAGGTTAACTGCTGAAAAATGAGCGAGAGGAATTTCATATTTTGACCAGTTACCCGTAACTGTTGCGGTATATGAAGAAATATTCACTTCAGTATTCCCGCCTGTATTATCCTCCAACTTTACCCCAAGTTGAGATAATGAAGGCATTGCCGAATGATCAATGTTTAACACCAGAGTAGAATAAACGGAGATATCCTGACCGGGTGTGCCGAAATCAAAGGAGATCCCGCCCCAGCCTGCACCGAGATCGGTGAATTCGACTGCCAGAACGTAACTGCCATCAACGGGAGTCACCGCAGTACTCTGCTCATCAGGAGCTGCTGAATTCCCGCTCCAGTCGGCACTGTTGATTATCTGTTGATAGACAATCATCGGATTGGTGTGAGATTCGGAGTAAATTCCTGCAGTTTCAACCGGAGGCGGTGTTATCGCTTCACCATCAAGATAAATGTCATCGAAGTAAAGTGTTCCGAAAATCAGATTATTACTTCCATCCTGCGGATTCCATAGACCAAGATATTTAAGATCGGTGAAATCTACAGATGAGAAATCAGTTAAGGGAATTTCATATTTTGCCCAACTTCCCGAGATCACAGGTGTGTAAGAAGAAATATTGACTTCGGTATTGCCACCGGAATTATCTTCAAATTTTACCCCGAGATAAGTGATTGTGGGCATTGAAGAAGAATTTATATTGAAGACAATTGTTTCCATATCCGATATATCCTGCGAACCAAAATCAAAGGAGATTCCGCCCCAGCCTGCGCCGAGATCGGTGAATTCGACTGCCAGAACGTAATTGCCGTCAACCGGAGTCACGGCAGTACTCTGCTCATCAGGAGCTGCTGAATTCCCACTCCAGTCGGCACTGTTTATTATCTGCTGATAGACTAGCATGGGGTCTGTATGTGATTCCGAATAAATTCCCATAGTTGTCGAACCAGAACCACTTTCAATCTCGGCAGTATCCGAAAGTACATTTCCATTTGTATCGGTATAAATTGCGGTGATCGTTTCTCCGGCTATTATGGCTATCGTGTCTGTTTCATCATCAGT
>JAFGMF010000256.1 GCA_016927675.1 Candidatus Cloacimonadota bacterium | reverse complement strand
TTCTTCTTCATCTGATCGACAAATTCACGTGGTTCAAGTTTCTGTTGAAGTCCCCAGGAAAAATGTTGAGCTGCACCGTTAACTGCTCCTCCAAATCTGGGACCGATCGTAACAATACCACTGATAATTGATTCAATCAGGCTTTTACCTGCCCTGGCGGTAACAATTGTATTATGTGCCCCGGAAACTGCCGGTCCATGATCGGCAACAATCTGGATTACCAGCTCGATAAAATCTCTGGCGTACTGAGGTAGTTTCTTCTTAAACCAGAGCAAGCCAAGAGTTCCGCCAATACCGTATTTTTCCTTGATGACCTGATCGATCGGAACTCCACAATAGTTATGGATCTCACCTGTTTCATCACAGATTGTTGAGATGAAATTAGTCGGTTTCCTAACCAGACCTTCGGCAACTGCCTGAGCATAATCCATGGGAATATTGGGAGGATTAGGCTCCAGAACTTCTTCAATTTTACCTTCTGCCTTGAGTTTTTCGAAAGTCATTCTGATCTTTTCACCGTAGTCTTCGAAAGAATCAGGAACAATAACCCCGGCATTTCTGAGAGCTTCATTTTTGGCTTTAGCGGTATCATCCTTGGAATCTGCCTTTGCGCCGGCATGACCAAACTGCACTCCACCGGGAAGCATTTCGGCACAAGTACCAGTAACCCACATCACCAAAGGTTTGGTGATTTTTTTATCTTTTATTGCCTGGACGATCTGATATTCATCCTTGCCACCGACCTCACCAAGAGCAACCATCATTTTGATTTTTGGATTCTGCTCATACCTTAACAGGTGATCGATCAGAGTTGTTGCAGGATATACATCACCTCCAACGGCATAACCCTCGTAGATACCATCTGTGTTCCGGGCGATGATGTTATAGCCTTCATTGGAGAGACCTCCGGAAACAGACACAAAACCTACAGAACCTGGACGATACAGTTTTGTTTCCTTGATGTTCTCAACTGTTCCGGCAGCGTTGCCGATCTTGAAACAACCGGGCTTAAGACCGCCCACAGTTGCCGGGCCAATAATCCATTTCCCTTTTTCTTTAGCAAGTTTGGCTATCTTCCTGACGTCTCTTTGAGGAACACCTTCGGCAATCATGATTACCGTTCTGATATTTTCGGTTTCCAAAGCTTCCATTGTTGATTGGGCACACGACCTCTCGGAAGCAAAATTGACCACAACATCAACATCAGGATGATCTTCGATCGCATCAGCTATATTAACATATCTGGGGATCGATATCTCTTTTGTACCCCAGAATAATTTATAATAGCCTACTCCCGTAGGAGTGATGAACGCGGCAACACTTGGTTTTTCTCTCTGACACAGATAATCAAAATCGAGCATGCGCTGAGCAGCCCTCTGTTGCTGTCCGTAGATAAATGCTCTGGTATTTTCATCGAAAAGTTCATAAGCTTTCATTATACACCCACCTTTTCTCCAAGTGCCATGGAAACGATTTTTGTCATATGAGTCTCGGGTCCATATACCTCAATCGGAATACCCAGTCTTTTGCCCACATCTTCCATATTTTTGAGCCCTTCCTTATAATTTGGGCCACCTCGTCTTACAAAGATCTTCACATTGGTGGCTTTCAATTTTTCCTGATATTCATTAATAGCCTGAATGATACCGGTAAATGTTTTTGCTACATCAGTAAAGTTAGCTATCCCGCCACCGATCAGCAGAAATTTAGGACGTCCCTGAGCATCTTTTTTTCGGGTCATGAGATCGAGAATTATCTTGGTGTAGGCATAGGTAAGTTCTGTCGAAGGATCACCGCTGTACTCACCATAGTTGGCAAGTTCATTCGTATAGCCAAGGTCTACGACTGTATCCGCAAAGATAACCGAGGCTCCGCCACCGGCAACCAGGTTCCAGATCCTGCCTTCGGGATTGAGAATAGTAAGTTTCAATGACGCCCCTGTTCGTTCATCAAGATCGTCTACTTTTTCTTCTTCGCTTGTTTTATTCAAACCGAAAGGATTGGGAAACTTCAGATCTTCCCAGTATTCCGAGCATTGATAAGAAGCATAATCATCTACTTTTGCCACAGCATCCAAAGCTATCGGAACACCATTAACAAAGGTAAAGGGATTTAATTCCAGATAGACAAAATGGTATTCTATCAGCATTTTGTAAAGTGCTTTGATGAACTCAGCAATGATCTCTCTTTTGTTTCCCAACTCACCCGGTAAAAAACCAATGAAATCAATATCCTCAAATTCTGTATTGATTGGAATATCCAATGTTACAACAGAATCCCAGACCTCTTCGATATTCACACCACCGCTGGTTGAAAAATGAATGGTGTCGTTCTCTCTGTGAGTTGTAATTGCCAGGTAATATTCATCATCATGAGGAACAAATTTTTCCACCAGAAAATGAGTTAATCTACCTGTTGTTTCGCCTGTTGTCTGAATGATGGTAACTGTTTTGTTCATTCTTTCAGCTATCCATTCCTGAACTTCTGCCCATGTTTTGTTAACATACAGCAGATTGTTCTTCCCTCTTTTTCCAAAGAGTTGATCAGGTTTAGCAACCAATTTCTCAGTTTTAAGCCAGGGATTTTCTGCTGTCAGTGCCTTAAGATCTGACTGAGGACCGATCAAAACCTGGTTTGTTTCAAATCTGAGTTTACCGTTGGAAAACAAAGGCAATGCCTTGGACATCATCCTCTTGGCATCATACTCTCTAATACCTTTCTGTGCCATACTAACTCCTATATTTATTTATTCAGGATAATTTCACAATCTAAATCAAATTATTCAATTTGCCATTTTTTTCATATAGGCCAGCGTGCCACCTGCGAGCAGAATCTCTTTCTGGCGCTCAGATAAATCATAAGTTACCTTAAATTGAGTTCCCCTGGTTTTGTTCTTTACGATCAAATCCTCACCAGCCTTGAAGGCTGCCTTGATATCAGATATCTCAAGTTCATCCGACTGATCAATACCCGTATAATCATTTTCATCCCTGAAGTTAAGAGGTAAAATGCCAAAATTGATCAGATTGGCATTGTGGATCCTTTCGATTGATTTTGCAATTACCGCTTTTACTCCCATATACATCGGACAAATTGCCGCATGTTCTCTGCTGCTGCCCTGTCCATAGGATAAACCCGCCACAATGATGTTATCTTTACCGCTTTCTTTTATCTCTTGCGCCCTATCATGAAAAGTGGGATCGACCACCTCAAAGAGAAACTCTGAATATTTAGGTACATTGGAACGATATTTCATTTTAGAGCCAGCCGGAATAATGTGATCTGTCGTAATTTTATCTTCGACCTTCAAGGTAACGATTCCGGCAATATTATCTTTCAGAGGTTCAGCAGCAGGCGGAGCACCTATGTTAGGTCCGCGGGATATTTCAATTTTATCACCTGTTTCTTTGGGGAAGATGAACATGGAATCATCCAGATAAAATTTTGCAGGCATCTCGATTTCAGGATATTTTACTCCCAGTTTTTCCAGATCCCTGGGATCGGTGAATTTGCCTGTGATCACTGCCGCTGCTGCTGTTTCCGGGCTGACAAGATAAGCATTGGCTGACTTTGTTCCTGATCTGCCCAGGAAATTTCTATTACTGGTCCTGAGTGAAACAGCATCTGTTTTGGGTGATTGACTGTTCCCGATACAAAATCCGCAGGCGGATTCAGCTATCCTTGCACCTGCCGAAATGATGCTTTCGAATCCTCCATCACGGATGATATTTTCGATAACCTGTTTTGATCCGGGAGCTACGACAAAGCTGACATTAGGATGAAGCTTATGACCTTTCAGAATATGGGCAACCGTCATCATATCCTTGTAGGAAGAATTCGTACAACTGCCGATACAAACCTGATCAACATCGATTTCACCGATGTTTCTTACCGTACTGATATTTCCGGGACTGTGAGGTGTTGCGGCCATCGGTTCGAGCTCAGAAAGGTCTATTTCTATAACTTTTTCATATACCGCATCTTTATCAGCGAGGATCTCAACCCAGTCCGCTTCCCGGTTCTGAGCTTTAAGAAATTCTCTGGTAACCTGATCACTCGGGAATACAGAAGTAGTTACACCACATTCAGCTCCCATATTTGTGATTGTTGCTCTTTCCGGAACAGATAATGTGTTTATTCCCGAACCGCCATATTCGAACACATAACCAACATTTCCCTTGGTTGTAAAGATCTCCAGAACCTTGAGAATTAAATCTTTTGCGGCAACCCAGGGTTTTAATCTGCCAGTAAGAT
>JAFGMF010000255.1 GCA_016927675.1 Candidatus Cloacimonadota bacterium | reverse complement strand
TTGAGGTTAAGGGCAAGACAAGCTTCGGTTATTTCTCGTTCCAACGGTCTCCGTTGGAACATCGGATATCTCCGCTCCTGCAGACTCTATTCACATAGAGCATTGGGACAAGGCTAATCATCGCTTTCGGGACAGAAGGGTTTTAATCAGATGATCAGCAATTTATCTGATTGCTTTTTCTCCTGAGGATGAAGCACCAAATTTTTTGAATAATAGATAGAACAGCCCCGTTATAGCCAGGCAAATTATTATCCATAATGTCGATTCTGCCGGTGCTGCCTGGATTCTGCTGATCTGGAAAAACAATGTTGATACAATCCAGGCCAGAACTGTGAGATAAACTACTGAGAACAGTGCCCACTTCCAGCCTGCTTCACGCTGAATGGCAGCAACAACCCCCACGCAGGGCATATAAATCAAAACAAACAGGAGGTAAGAAAAAGCATTGTTCAATCCTCCGAAATTCAATCTTAATTTTTCCTCAAAATCGGAAAATTCTAACTCTTCCCGTACCCCTCTGCCAGTTATATCATTAAATAATGTGAGAAATGAATTTTTTATACTTGTCCCAATTCCCTCTGATTCACTAACATTCTGCTCATTATTTTGATATAATGATCTAAGTGTACTAACCACTGTTTCTTTGGCAAAGATACCAGTAATGAGTCCTACAGTAGCAGGCCAGTTATCATCTGTTATTCCTGTTGGTTTGAATATCGGTGTCAGTCTTCTCCCCAGATGACTCAATATCGAGTCTTCAAGTTCGATAACTCCAAATCTACCATCTGCGCCAATAGAGCTGAGAAAACTCAACACAATGATAAAACCGATGATCACTTTCCCTGCTCTGATGATAAAACCCTTCAACCTCTGCCAGGTATGCAGCATTATGCCATTGAATGTAGGGATATGATAGGGAGGCAGTTCCATCACAAATGTGGAAATCTGACCCTTGAACAGAGTACTGTTAAAAAGTAATCCGGAAATTATAGCCAAAATAATCCCCGTCAGGTATAAAATGAATATGATCACACCGCCATTCTCACGAAAAAAAACAGAAGCAAACAAGGCATACACCGGAAGTCTTGCTCCACATGACATCAAGGGATTTATCAGTATCGTCACAAGTCTGTCCCTTCTATTTTCCAGAGTCCTCGCCGCCAGAATAGCCGGAACATTGCATCCAAAACCAAGAATCAACGGGATAAATGCTTTCCCCGGTAACCCGATTATCCTCATATAACGATCCATAACAAATGCTGCTCTGCTCATATAGCCGGAATCTTCCAGAATAGCCAGAGAAAAGAACATGAAAAATATTGGCGGAATAAACGTGGCAACCGTCTGGATTCCTCCGCCAACACCCCCGGATAAAAATACTACCAGCCAGGTCGGACTGCCCAGAGAATTGAATAATTGGGCAGAACCGTCAACAAAGATTGCCCCCGAGATGCTGTCGAAAAAATCGATAAATGGCATGCCTATCTTGATGGTTAAAGTAAAAACAAGATACATTATACCCAGAAATATCGGTAGACTCAGATATTTATTTAACACAAAATTATCGATCATTTCCGTAAAATCCTTTTTCGGATCCTTCTCCCGGTGTAGAATGTCACGGGTGAGACCATGGATAAACCCATATCTTCCGTCAGCCATAAGCAGATCAGCATTTATGTTGGTATGCTTTTCTATCCTGTTGATATCAGGCTTGATCTCCTGTTCGAGCGATCCGGCAGTGATCTTTTTCGCCAGCTCGTCTCCTTCCAGCAATTTGATCGTCAACCAGCGATTATCTACCAGATGAGCTTCGGCATACGTCTGTGTAAGCGGATAAATCCTGTCCAGAGCTTGTTCAACAACAGAATCATAGACAACACTTGTCTGTGAAATATGATGTGATTCTGCTTCCTTGATGATCTCACTTCTGAGAAGATCTATCCCTGCTCTTTTACTGGCAACTATAGGAATCACCTTGCAGCCAAGGTGCTCGGCAAGATGTTCAATCTCTATTCTGATTCTCTTCTGTTCAGCCAGATCCATCATATTGAGAGCAATGATCAGAGGAATCCGCATCTCAAGCAGCTGAGTGGTCAAATATAAATTCCTTTCCAGATTAGTCGCATCAATAATATTGATAACCAGATCTGGTTTCTCCTGCAGGATATATTCTCTGGAGACTTTTTCATCGAGAGAATATGCAGAAAATGAATAAATACCGGGAAGATCTATTATCTTCACCAGTCTGTCCTGATATTTGAAATAACCTTCCAGCCTTTCTACGGTTACACCGGGCCAGTTTCCAACTTTCTGTCGAGCTCCCGTTAAGGCATTGAACAAAGTAGTCTTTCCACTGTTGGGATTACCCGCCAAAGCTACAGTTAATTTTTTCATGCCAGCCCCGCAATCCGATCACTTCCCGCAATCAGAACATAAACCATTCGCTTCAATATTGATCTCCTCTATCCGGAATCCCGTTCCGGAAGCTAATTTCCGCAAATCCTGCTCAATCCCGCTGCTATCTACTTCAAATATCCGTCCACACCTGTTGCAGATAAAATGCAGATGCTGCTTGTGCCCGAAAATATGCTCATAATGGTCTTTTGCCTGACAACGTAACGACTGCTTGATCAAACCACTTTCTACCAGAAGCGGTAATGTGCGGTAAATGGTAGCTCTGGAGACATCTCGATGTTTTTTTCTGATCCGATCGTATAGAATATCAACATCAAAATGCTCGTGTATTGCAAAAACCGCCTCCAGTATTATCTTGCGGGGTCTGGTCATTTTCAGCGATCTGGAATCCAGATATGATCGAAACAATCCTTCATGTTCTTCCATATATCCCCCTGTTTATTCGGTATGATAATTTCGGTGAGCAGTAAAAACTGTCAACAGGTATTTTGATAATGAGTCTCAATATTAATTGATGGACGTCTGTTCCAACTTCTTAAAGATGGTCTATGAACTCGCCTGTTATTGTTCTATATCCTTTCATCAAATCTGCCGTCAAACAGGAATGAACAGGCAGAATTCCCAACAGATCACCTGTTTTGATTTTACTCAGCTGACTGGAAGGCATCCCTAGAATCCCATGTTCCTGGGAAAGTGATAAAACCA
>JAFGMF010000041.1 GCA_016927675.1 Candidatus Cloacimonadota bacterium | reverse complement strand
GAAGGTCCTACACGAAGTTCCGGCCAAACATATTCATTGCCGCTGATCCCTGCAATTTCCAGACCGATTTCCGGATTGTCTACACAGATCTGTGCCTGCGTCCATAATCCGGGTCCGCCGATAACATTATACATGTCAAAACTAAAAGAATTATCGTAAGATTGATCCGGTTCCACGATACTGTGCCAGGCAACGAAGGGATTTGCTGTAACCGGATCCAGGGCGATCCCGGCAAAACCTTCTCTGACACTGTTGGAACTGACCGAAGTCGGAGTTTGGATTGTACCATCGGAATGGATATAACTATAATAAATTCTGCGCAGAGAGCTGGCATTCTGTTGAAACATGAAAGCCAGATAAATCCCGTCTGCAGGGTAGCTATAAGGTTCAGAATTTGCAGGCTGAAGGATCAGAGGCGGGATATTGTAACCACCCTGCATATAATCGTACAGGCTGTTGATAATCTGCTGGGGAGTGATTTCGAAGGTGATCTCCGGTTTATTATCCCGGAAATTATTTTCATTGATCCGAAAATGCCTGTGATTGATCTCTTTGGCAATGCGGGAGTTCTGCTGAAAATCAGATGCAGTCAGCAGATAGATCGGGATAAACAATAACAGTAGAATAATTTTTTGTCTCATTTGTAGCCTCCACTATCGTGATTATGAATGATAATTAAGCAAATTGTCTACCAAATTCAGAGGAATAATTAGCGTAAACCATAAGGTGTTGAAATACATGGAAATAGATTGTATGTAAGGTATGCTTAGCATGGGATGATTTTTCCGATAAAAAATAAAAGTGCTGAATTGATTCCGCAGATAATCGTTCAGATCGAACAATTTTAAGGAAATATGAGTATCTCGACCGTTAGGTTTATAACAGAGAAGATTGCTTATCGGGCAACCATCGGATTTGGTCAGCTCATCAATCTTTGCTAAAGCTTCGGTTGACAGGTCAATTTACAACAAAGCACAATGTCATTAATAGGAACAGGCGGAAGCCGGAGACTTGGGGATCTTTTTTTACTCGTTCCAACGAACTCCGTTGGAGTCCTTTCACTCGAAGCGTGCAGTCAGGTATTCCATCGCAGAGCATTGGAACAAGTAGTAACCTCTCATAAATTTATTATATCATGCCTCTAGACTAAAATAAATTTCGGGGAAAGTGCAGGAAAGGAAAAATTGATTTTCTGTTCGGCATAACATTACAGCTTAGACTCTTGGCTGGTAAAGATTTTCAGCAAAAGTCAATTGATAAATTAACCCATTTTCATTAATGATCTTGAATTTTCCATGAAGCTGTTTTTCAACAAGATCAAAGATAGTATCCAAACCCAGATTTGAGTTCAGAGCCAGGTCAAATCCTTCAGGAAGACCAACACCATCGTCTGCAAAGATTATTTGCAAGTCACCCTGATCGGTCTGATCTAGTTTTATCTCAATCTTTCCATGTTTACGATTGGCAAAGGCATATTTCATTGAATTTGTGTAGAGTTCATTCAGCACTAAACCGAGAGGTATTGCAATATCTATCAGAACATAAACATCTACTCCTCGAACATAGGATTCAATCGTTTTATCGGGAAAATCGAAAGATTTTTTCAGCAGATTGATCAAAGTTGCAAAATAATCTTTCAGATTCAAATGAGATAGATCTTTAGATTCAAACAGCTTTTTATGTACTAAAGCCATCGAATTGATTTTATTTTCTATTTCTTGGAAGATTGTCTGCTTGCTTTTATCTTTCATTCGGCGTGACTGGATTCTCAGGATAGAAGAAATAAGCTGCATGTTGTTATTTGTCCGATGATACAATTCTCGGAGTAAGACTTCCTTTTCCCGCAGATTTTTTTTGATTTTCTCTTCGGCAATTTTACGTTCGGTAATATCTCTGGTTACTCCTTGAAGCTCAACAGGTTCTCCATTTTCATTGTAAATGACTGTTCCGAGAATTTCAACCGACACTGTATCTCCGTTTTTTTTGATTAACTCCGAATTCAGGATAGTTCCGCTTTCAGATTTTCCTTTTTCCAATTCTGCTTTGAAAATATCTGCCATCATATTAAAATTTATCTGATCGCAATAATTGGTTAAATTGTTTCCTATCCATTCTTCAGGAGTATATCCGGTAAGAATTTTCACTGCCGGATTAACATAGGTAAAGTTCAATTCCAGATCCATTGTCCAGATAACATCAAGTGTGTTTTCAGCGAGCAGACGGTACTGTTTTTCACTTTCCCTGAGTGCTTCTACAGCTTCATTTTTAGCTTTTCGTAATTCTGCATCTGCCAATTCTCTTTTAATAGCAGGTATCAGCCGGGTAAGGTTATCTTTCATGATATAGTCATGAGCTCCAGATTTAAGCGCATTTACCGCTATATCTTCGCCGATGGTTCCGGATAACAGAATAAAGGGAAGATTCGGATCAAACTCATGAGAAAGCTTCAAAGCATGTAATCCATTGAAATCAGGCATTGAGTAATCGGAAATGACAATATCCCATACTTTATTGCGAAGAGCCTGCTGCATTTCTTTCAGAGATTCGATTCTTTCCCATTCCAGCCGGTAACCTGCCTGCTGAAGATGAATTACAAGTAATTCTGCATCGTCAGTTGAATCTTCTACTATCAAAACGCGGATAATTTTATTCATGATTGTACTTTCCTTTAGGTAAAGGTTCATTTAAAATCAGCCAGTAAAGTCCGAGATTTTTAACCATTTCAGAAAATTGATCAAAATCAACTGGTTTGCGAATATAACTGTTGGCGCGTAATTCATAACCTTTAATAATATCCTGTTCTTCCAGAGAAGAAGTAAGGATAACAACCGGAATATATTTAGTGGATTCATTTTTTCTCAAAGCCTGTAAAACTTCCAGACCATTTAATTTGGGAAGTTTCAGATCCAGCAGAACGACTGCAGGATCTTCTTCGGGATCACGATCAGCATACTTATCCGTTCGGAACAGATAATGAAGAGCTTCTTCGCCATCCCGGACAATTTCAACCCTGTTAGCGATATGATGCATTTTCAGAGCACTGATGGTTAATTCAATATCATCAGAATTATCTTCTACCAGCAAAATTATCCTTTCATTTACATTTGTCATTTTCATCCTCCTGTTTAATCAGCTTATTCTTTCAGAGAGAAAGAAAAAACTGCTCCTTGACCGGCACCATCACTTTCTGCCTGAACAAAACCACCATGACGACGGATGATCCGTAAAACATTGGCAAGACCTATTCCTGACCCTGGGAATTCTTTTTCCGAATGCAGTCGTTGAAAAGGAGCAAATAATCTATCCGTATAATCAGGATTAAATCCTGCGCCATTGTCTTTGATAAAGAAACGGCG
>JAFGMF010000254.1 GCA_016927675.1 Candidatus Cloacimonadota bacterium | reverse complement strand
TTTCCGGCAAAAGGGTTATAAATGGAAAGGTGGCACTATTTATGATCCAGAAAGTGGTAAAACCTACAGCTGCACAATGAAACTATCCGGAGACCAGCTGGAAATCAGGGGTTTCATTGGTATTTCTCTGCTTGGCAGAACTGAAGTATGGTCCCGGATTTCTCCCGAATCCGATCTGAAAGCTGAGACATCTACAAGTCCGATGACAGAATAATCAAACTGTCGTTAAATCAATTCTGACCATGAATAATTTAACAGTTAAGGATATGGAATCAGGTATCGGTAAAATTATTTTCCGATATCTTTGGATAATTGTAATGAAATTTAACTCACGTATCTTCAACATCATCAGGGAGTTGGAGGGAACAGAGCAGTTTCAGAGAGCCTGGATTACCGTAAAAATTTCGTGTTGATAACTAGTTTATGAAAAATTACATCAAGTTTACAGAGCGATCTGTACGTGGAATTTGCAAAAATGAAAGGAAATATCAAATTACTTTCATTGTTAGAGGAGAAAAGGATGAATATTTATGTTGGCAATCTTTCTTATAAGATGACCGATGGAGATCTGGAAGAGTTGTTTTCAGCTTATGGATCAGTATCAGAATGCAAAATAGTAATCGATCGGGATTCTGGTCGTTCCAAAGGCTTTGGTTTTGTCGAAATGCCGGACCAGGCGGAAGGTGAAGAAGCCATCAAGCAATTAGACGGAAAAGAAGTAGATGGCAGAAATCTCAAGGTAAATGTGGCAAAACCGAAAAAGGATGCCCCGCGTAGAAGCAGACGCTACTAATATTGAAGCACTGTTTTGATCAAATCCGTTCCGGAGAATACTCGCTGTTTTCCGGAACGGTGATGTTTTAACAATTTACAGGAGGAAATTTGGCAAGGAATAACTATCAGTACGAAAAGCGTCAAAAAGAACTGGCAAAGCAGAAGAAACAGGCTGAAAAACGTTTGAAAAAACTCAATAAAACAGCAAACGCCGATGAAGAAGATGGCGAAACAAACAACGAACATAATGAGATCAGCGAAGATGAAATACCGGACGATGATAATTGAAATATCCCGGTTTTATCAGGATCATTGTTCAGCTGAATGAATTCACCTCTCAGTGAATAATCTCTTATAATACTGTTTTAAAGATGTTCCGATAATTTATCTTCCACTTTTCTTTATTAAATCTTTTGTTTAACAGCATGAATTACATTCCCTGAAAACTTCTTTCAGATAAGTAAATGGCAAATATCTTCACCAGCAGAATCCAAAATCCTGCTAATTATCTGCAGCTGAACAATGGCATGACCTCTGTCTTTATCTCTCTGCTGACATTATCCGGATCACAATTGGCAGAAGGAACAGCAGAAATAGAACTGGTAACCTGGCTTGCTTCCAGGGATCAGAATGTTATGGGTTTGGGAATGGTCGGATTCGATCTTCAGGATATGCCCTGGTCTGATGAAATCGATGATTTCAACAGCCAGAAAACATTGTTAATACGAATGATAGAGAGAATAAAAAGCGGAGAAGTTAATGATTGTTTATCTTACCAGCCTCCAGATATCGGCAGATTTCTGGATATTTTTGCCGGAATGATAGACTCTTTTCCTGTTGAAAATTGTAGAATTTCCCAAACAGCCTGGCATCTAAGACCAACAAAACTGGGCTTGAGATGCAAAATTCATGATGTTTTTCTTCATCTGGCAGGCTGTATTATCTGTAATGATCAAGTTGACTGAAGCTCTTGATTAAATTTCTCTTAAGCACATCCACTTTAAAGATCTCGTTCACTATTATCTTTTCGAGATAACTGATCAGAGAGAATAATAAATGGTTTGACACTTTTATTATATTGGTTTTCCTGAGAACGTAATTTAAATATATTGTAAAATTCGCGGTGTTTAAAAAAGTTTTTCTCTGTCCGGGTAAAAGTTATCCGGAAATCAGTCCTGCAGACTGTAAAGGATAATAACTTCTCAAAGATGAAGGAAATAAGGTACAATAATGGACATAAAATTAGCAGTTTTAATTGATGGAGATAACATTCCCTCCTTTTATGTGAAAGAAATGATGGAGGAAATTGCCAAGTATGGTAATCCCACGATCAAACGGATCTACGGAGACTGGACAAACCCGAAACTGGTAAAATGGAAGAACATGCTTCTGGAAAATGCCATTACACCAATCCAGCAATATGGCTATACAACCGGGAAAAATGCAACTGATTCTGCCATGATCATAGATGCAATGGATATTTTATATTCGGAGAAAGTAGATGGCTTCTGCCTTGTCTCCAGCGACAGTGATTTTACCAGGCTGGCTACCCGGTTAAGAGAAGCCGGAATGAAGGTGATCGGTATTGGTGAGAAGAAAACTCCAGAACCGTTTATCGTCGCGTGTGATAAATTCATCTATATTGAAATCCTGAAAAACCTGACTGATGAAAGTGAACATGAATCCGTCAAAGAAAAAGCATCACAAAGATGCAATATCGATAAAATAACTCCGAAAGTGATCAAATTGATCTCGACAACCGTATCAGACCTGGCGGATGATGACGGCTGGGCTTTTCTTGGCGATGTCGGAAATCTGCTGCAGAAAAAACAGCCAAATTTCGATTCGAGAAATTATGGTTTCCAGAAATTGACACCTCTGATCAAATCTCTGAAAATATTTGAGATCGAACAGAGAGAAAGCCCCAGTGGTCGTTTCAAACTTATCTACATCAGAGAAAAAGATTGAAATTCCTGCTCGATTGATAATTGATTTTTTCTATTATCAGTTCAATTTTCACATGATTTCGATCTGGTAAAATAAACTTTGACAGAAATGAGTCACATCTTCAACTGGAAAAAAAATTTTTAGGAGATAGTATGGGTAAAGGTGATAGAAAATCCCGCAAGGGCAAGATCTTTCGGGCAAGTTACGGTAAAACACGTCCCAAAGCTAACAACAAGAAGAAGAAGTAAATTTCTGCCTGATAAATTATATCTAATGCTGCCGAATAGTGGATTCGTTGCAG
>JAFGMF010000253.1 GCA_016927675.1 Candidatus Cloacimonadota bacterium | reverse complement strand
GATTCCTATGCTCACTCCCTGATCATGAAAACTTTCGCAATCGGCAAAAATTCCCGTTTATATAAACGCCTTTTCACTGAAGAAAAACTGATCGATTATCTGAAAGTTCATTCTTTGAGCGGACTGAACAACGGGATCGCCATCCTGCTGGTTATGCCCAAGAAAAAAGCAGACCTCGATAAAATTATTCAGATATTTCACTTCGAATTAAACCTGCTGCAGAAATTCGGTTTGACCGATTCCGAGATCCATGAGACCAAGAAAGAGATGATCTATTTCTATCGCTATTCCTACGAATATGTGGAATCTCTCGGATCCAGCCTGGGCAGTGAAGAACTCCTCACAGGTTTCGAAAATTACCAGAAATACCCAAAATATATCAGAAATTTAAAAAAAGAACATCTGGATGAAGTCATAAGTAAATATTTACAGACAGATAAACTCACGATTTACCATCTGGGTGGACGGAAATTGAAGATTGATGACTTGCTGATAACTCTGAAAGAATCAGGGAAATCTAGATTTACAAACGGTCTCAGCAGTGATTTTTATCAAACCGTTCTGGATAATGGACTCCGGATCATCCTGAAAAAAGTCTCAGGCAAACCTACAATCGGAATATCTCTTACCGGTGAAGTATCTCAGCTGAATGAAAGAGAATCCAATCTTGGCATCAATCTGTTGACTTCCGGACTGCTGTTGTACGGCAATCAAAAAAGAGACTATAATCATCTGCTTAATTTCTGCAGTTCAAATGGGATCAACTGCAGCATTTCCCCTGATCCTGAGACGACCAGCGTTAAAATGAAATGCTTTCAGGAAAGCCTGCCATTGAGTCTGGAACTGCTTTCCGAAATAATCTCTTATCCGCAGTTTCCCGGTAAACATTTATTCAATCTGAAAGAAACTTACCTGAGCAACATCGATCGGATCGAAGACTATCCTCAGTATAATGCCATCAAACTCTGGAAAGAACATTTTTTCGGCAGATCCAGTAATCTGGTTAATATTGAAGGAAATAAATCAACTATTCGCCGCTTATCAAGAAAACAAGTTGTAAACTGGTTCAATAACTATTATATCCCGAAAAATATGACCCTGGCACTCGCTGGTGACTTTAATTTCAATCATACTCTGAAGAATTGCGAAAAACTTTTTTCCAGGAATTCACAATCAACTGATATTCTTATGCAGGAACCAAGTTTTACTTTGCCGGCAAAGAAATACAAAAAAGCTGTTCAGGATAATGATCAGGCGATCATAACATTAGGAGGCTTTGGTTGCACTGCTCTGCAGATAGAAAAGAATACTGCTTTTCATGTACTTGCCCAGATAATCGGAGGCGATACGAATTCGATTTTATTCCGTGAACTTCGAGAAAAACGCGGTCTGGTCTACTCGGTGGATTTTGATTTTTTCTCGATCCGACAACTAGGTTATTTCATGATAACCGCGATCGTTGATAAAGCTGAAAAAAGCCATACTTTGTCTATCATTAAAGACATACTTAACGATATCAAAACCAATGGCATCCTGACAGAAGATCTTGAAAAAACAAAGAATTACATCAGAGGGCAGAGATTGCTCGAAGAAGAGAGTATGCTTTCCAGAGCTCAAACACTGGCAATTCTGGAAACACTTGGCTTTGGCTATGAATTCTATCTGGAAAGAGAACGAAGACTCAATGCAGTAAATCTGAGACATCTTCATGAGGTCGCAGCTGAATACTTCAGAGATGATAACTATTATATCCATGTTTTAGCTTAGGAAAAAAAAATGATCACTCGTTTTAAGTTTTCTCCGAATGACAGAATTGTTGTCCTCACCGGCGCAGGTATCAGTGCCGAATCAGGATTGAAAACATTCAGAGACAGTGACGGCCTCTGGGAAAATCACCGGGTAGAAGAGGTGGCAACTCCGGAAGCATATCTTCGCAATCCCGAACTGGTCTGGCGTTTCTATAAACAGCGTTATTTGCAATTAAGCGAAGTTGAACCAAATCCAGGTCATAAGGCTCTAAAGCAAATCGAAGATTTTGCCGGGGGAAATTTTACCCTGATCACTCAAAATGTCGACGGATTGCACCGTCGATGCGGGAATAAAAGAGTACTGGAAATTCATGGATCCCTGGAACTGTCTTTTTGCAGCAAATGTCTGGCTAAATTCCCCATGAATGAAATTGATCTTGAACAATCACTTCCCCGATGCGATAATTGTGGCGGCCTACTTCGGCCTGATATTATCTGGTTCGGTGAAATCCCTTATCATCTTGATATTATTTCAGATATTCTCTGCCAGGCAGATTTCTTCCTGGTTGTCGGAACCAGTGGCGTTGTTTATCCTGCCGCTCAGTTTCTCCATATCTGTAAATCCTATAATGCAATAACTATCGGAATAAATCTTGAAGAGCCAAAAAACAGTTACCTGCTTGATGAATTTCACCAGGGCAAAGCCGGTGAACTGTTACCGGAATTGGTAAGGATCTGGACAAGAGGAAAATGAATAAAATATTTGCCGGGATCGATTCCGGTTCCAGAACAACTAAACTTGTCATGCTGAGAGAACAAGAGATAATCTACAAAGCAATAAACCTTACAGGTATTGATCCGCCTGAAACGGCTGCAGTAATGTTTCAGAAAGCCTGCAGATTAATTGATACGGGAACTGATCAGGTAGAAAAATTGTATGCAACCGGATACGGAAGAAATAATATTCCCCAAGCTGATCGAAAAATTTCAGAAATCTCTTGCCATGCAAGAGGAATTGGTTTTATTTTCCCGCAGGTTAAAACTATTATCGATATCGGAGGTCAAGATTCTAAAATTATTATCAGAACGGAATCTGATAAAGTGACAGATTTTGTTATGAATGACAAATGCGCCGCAGGAACTGGTCGCTTTCTCGAAGTAGTCGCAACTAACCTGGGAATTAGCGTTAATGATCTTGGCAGATTGGCTGCAATTTCGACCAGGGATATCAAAATAGACAGCACGTGTGTCGTTTTTGCCGAATCTGAGATAATCAGCCATCTGGGCAGACAGGAGAAACCGGAAAATATAATAGCAGCTGTACATCGATCAATTGCCGTGCGTCTGGCTAACATGGCAGCTGGAGTAAACTGGGATAATCCAGTTGCCTTCACCGGTGGCGTTGCCCGTAATACCGGTATGAAAGCTGCTCTGGAAAATGTGTTTTCAACAAAAATACTTGTTCCTGAAGAACCGGAATTCACCGGAGCACTGGGAGCAGCTCTGTTCGCATCACTGGATCAATAAAATGTACGTAAAACTGTCTATTCTGCTCCTTCTGTTACTTAGCAGCATCTATTTATCATCCCAACCGGAAAGATCAGATACTCATATACCAACAGAGATGAATTACGATTTTGAACTGATAAAATTCTATCTAAACCGACAAGAATTTGTCCTGGCAAAGACAAAAATTGACCAGATGTTCCAGGAAGGCCTGAAAAGTGATTCACTGTATTATTTTAAGGGAGTTTCTTTGATGGGATTGTCCGAATGGGATCAAGCTGCTGATAATTTTTCTTATATCATGCAGAAATCATACAACGAAAAGCTGCAGCAAGCTTCCTGGCAAAATTTCCAGACATGTATCAGCTACCTGAACGTCTTTAACTCTATCGAAAAATTAACTGATCTGGTGGATAACATTCAAAACAGCAGACAAGAACTCGACATCCTTCTCCATCTCGCCGATATCTATGAAGCTAACCAACTTTACGGTGAAGCTAATGATGTTTATAATATTATTCTAAATGAGAAATATGACCTGGATGAAATTGAGATCAAACTACAAATCGTCACTAATGAACTTTATCTGAATAATTACCAGCAGGCGATTGAGCTGCTCAATCCAATAATCGCCCTGAACGATTCGCTCTATAACGAAAAAGCACTGTTCCTTAAATATCTGGCTCACAATTCTCTGGATCAGTATTCGGAAGCAAAAACTGCTCTGCTCAGGCTATATCTGTCTTATCCTCAACATACTAATCGGACTGAAATCATCGAAAGCCTGGCTGAATTATATCTACGCGAAAGACAGTATCTGCTCAGCTGGTATTTCCTCAATGATCTGGCAGAAAACAGCACTGAAGCACAGAAATTTCATATTTATCGGGAAATCAACAAGATAAAAAGACTATTTCTGGAAGATTCACTGATTGTAGATCAGTTTAAATATTTCCGTCCGGATTTTGATGAAGAAATCACCGGAAAGCTGATCAAGAAGTCCAATTAAAAAAGATTTCTTGACAAAAAAGGTATTCATGAGGTGTTAGATTATTAATAGATTAGATAGATTATTTATTCATGGGCATCAGCCCGATTCTTTAGAAAAAAGTGGTAGCAGCCAAAATATAAGGAGGTTACATTGTCTGAAAACAAAAAAGGTAGCAATATTGGAGAAATTATGAAAATGGATGATAAAGAATTCATCAGAAAATTACTGGAAGGTCTTGTCTCAGAGATCGATCATGTCAATGGTGTACTTGCGGTCGCTGACGATGGCGTTATCCTGGATGATGTGAATGTGGATGATGCGGACAGAATAGGAGCCATTGCGGTTTTTATGGGTACAATAGGTGTTTATGTGGGGGAGACCCTGCACTTGGGTACTATGGAAAACAGTCTGGTTGAATTTCAAGGTCAAAAACTTATCATTGTCCATCGTGATATTTATTACCTTGGGATCCTTATAGACCCCAAAGGATCCGTTAAATATATTAAAACCATGGTCAATGATTTTCTACGATCACATTCTTAAAAGGGGAGATTGAAATGCAGGATGCACTTAAACATTTAAATAGAGTTCTTAGAGTTTACGGTTCGTTTGTAAATAATGAGGAAGGAGAACTTCTGGCTCATATCATGCCCAAAGGATTCTCCGTAAAAGTCCTCAAGGATACAGGGCAACAGGCTCTTCAAGGTTTTCAGGGGATCGAAAGCAGTGGATTTGCCATTAACAGAGTAGTCTGGGATTACGAAAATTACCTGATAATCTCAGAAAGAATCAACGGTGGCATCGTTTCTGTCCTTTGCGATAAATCCATTTCCATGCCCTTGCTTAATCTCACTTTTAACCTGGTAATCAAGAAGATTGAATCAATCATAGAATCCGGAGAATTTCAACCTGTTGAAGAAGAAGAAAAACCTAAAGAAAAACCACCCGTCGGTGCAGAAACCGATCCCAAATTCTTTGATCTGATCGAAGTCCATCTGGCAAAATTTATCGGACCGATGTCTACAATCATGGTAGATGAAGCAATCACTGAAATGAGGGAAGACAGAGATAATTTTCCGATTTCAAAAATCTCGGACCTGGTCAAGGTCGTCAGTAAAAAAATAAATAACGAGAAAAAACAGGAAGAATTCCTCGCCTTGATGATTGATCCGGTGGACGAGTTGCTAAAGAGGAGTAAACAAAATGAAGATTAGAGAAAATTTAGGTCTAAAAATCTCCTTCAGTCTAGCTTTGATCATGATTGTAGTTACTGGTGCAATTGCATACTATCTGATCAGAACTCAAACCAGTATGCTTGAAACAGAAATTATGAAAAAAGTAGAGACCCTTACCACAATCGGCTCCCAGATAATGGAAGTAAAATTGGAAATGGGTGTGGAATTGGAATACTTTTCCATCGAAGAAGCCTTCGATACAACGTATGTGGCAATTGCAGGTACAAACCCGTTGAAATATAATACCCGAACCGATTCCTATTTCGATCAGAATATCCAAGGCATTGAAGACAGTTTTCTCAAGGATGATGGTATTGTCTATGCAATCCTGGTAGATAGAAACGGATATTGCCCAACCCATAACAGCATCTATACAAAACCGATAACAGGAAACCAAGAAGTAGATCTTCTAGGCAACAGAACCAAACGTATCTTCAACGACCCCGTCGGATTGAAAGCCGCCCGTAATACAAAAGGTTTTCTTAAACAGCATTATACAAGAGATACCGGAGAACTTCTCTGGGATCTTTCTATGCCCGTTTATTTTGTTGGAGAACATTGGGGTGCTTTCCGAATCGGATATTCGATTGATAAAATGACAAATCATATCAAATCACTTACCTACTCTCTGATGTTTGTCATGATATTTCTGATCGTTCTTCTCAGTCTGCTGATCTTCTTCTTCATCAACCGCTCAATGAGCGAATTAAGAAGGATTACCAATATTGCTTCTCATATGGCGGATGGTAATCTTACGAATGAAGTTCAGACAAAATCCCGAGATGAGATTGGCAGGCTTGCTGATGTCTTGGAAAGAATGAGAATAAGTCTTAAATTATCAATCGAAGAACTCAAGAAAATGAAATAATCAGAGTTATATTTTTGAAACAGGATCTGTTTGTACGGATCCTGTTTTTTTTATTTCAAGCTGAAATTTATGGGAAAAGATACCCAGCAGGAAACTGGTTTACCTGCACTTTTAGCGGGAGAAAATTCCCATTGTTTAACCGCATTTACAGCGGCTTCATCAAGACCGCCAGCACCGGGTACCAGAGATTTTAAAACATTAACAGCTCCAACTTTGCCGTTATCAAAAACTTCAACCTCCAACCAGACTTGACCACTAATGCCTTCCTTTTTTAAAATATCGGGATATTCAGGAGGAATCTGTCTGATCGGAACCGGTGCTACTTCATAAACAACAAATTTAGAAGTTGTTCCGGCAAGTGATTCTTCACTGTCCTTATTCAAAACAATGTTTACTTCTTCCTCTATATCTGTTGTGTCAGAATCGGCAAATTCATCAGCCATTTCATCATCATCGAACAGATTGATCATAGGTGAGAAATCTGTTTCTTCAATAATGATTTTTTCGGTCGGTCTTTCAGAAACAAGCCTTCTGCGACCCTCGATAAACATAATTCCAAGATTTATCATATCGGCTCTGATAGTATTGAGCCCGGAAAAATGATACCAAGCGGAGGTAATATTCTGTGAATTAATACCCCAGCCAAAATTGAGGTGGATCTCCTGATCTGAATTATAACCATCACATACTACCGCACGCTGATACTGAGTTCTGGAAATATTATCTTCCTGAAGCTTGATATCCAATATTACCGGTAGTTCATTGACAATATTGTATCGAAGATCATTAAAAAAATCATTATTGATAGTATTGTTCAATTTTGCAGAGGCAAATTTGAAAATATCAGTCAGTGCAGTTGCTGCAGCTTCGGTGAGAGCATTGGACTCATAAGCATCAAAATCTGTTTTTACTGCCAGTCCGCAAGAGAAATTAAGGTAAGCCAGATCATCAATCCCAAGATTTGTACCTTGTTCCAGAAGAGTTCCGATCAAAGCCAACTGATCGTTCAGTCTGATAAAATTGGGAAACTGATAGGACTGACTGTCCTGATCAATTCTGATACTGTTTGAAGTCGTATAACTTTGTTCTGGAGAAAAAACAACATTGCCAATATATTTATGATAATTTATAATATGAGCAATGCTAATACCGACACTGCCGATGAAGCTGTTCGCCTGTGTGGCAGGATCAACAGGGCAGAATTTATTGTAAGGAAATCCCTGTATCCAGCTATTTTGAAGTAATCCATCAGAAACATTACTTCTGTTCGGCCACTTGGTAAAATTCTGACTCTGAAAATAATTAACATCTTTGTTGTTATAATAGTTCCAATAATTATTATTTTCAGTAATCCTCGCAGCAGAATAATCATTCTTCCGGCTCTGGCGAATCTCCATATCACGTCTTACCATGATGTAAAGAGTGTTGTTTTTATCATTAATGAAAGGAAAATTATGTTGAAAAGAATAGGAGATAATCGGATAGATGTCCGTATCAGTGGCAACTACTACAAAACCGACAGGTCGCAGATTAACAATATAAGCCAGTTTCTGTTTTTTCTGATTTTTTAGCTCGATCACATCATGAACAGAAAAATCCCCGGCAACATTTTTGATCTGCAAATGGAATCCTGCTACATCACGTGCTGTTGAAAGATTAACAGAGACAGCAAAGATACAGCTGGAAACGACAAGCAAAATATTAACAATCAAAACTCTAATAATTTTCAAGGGCACACTTCCTTATATAATATTTCAATAGACATAATTCTCATATGAATCTCTTAATGTCAATAGAAAATACCATATAATGATATTCTGCAGAATCTTAGAAAAAATAATTAATTGCTGTTTCAGCAATTTAAAGATGATCTGAATAGCATGGAATCTACTTTAATAATAACAAGTTATAGATTTTCTGCCTGACTTCAGTTATCTACGCTGTAACTTGTTGAGATTATAATTTATTTGGTTGACTATATTTCAGCAAAATCAAATTTGGAACAAAATCAGAGTCGATAAATTGATAAAATAAATACAGGGAGCAACGTATGAAGAAATTTAAAAAGATCAGTATGGAAGGAAACATGGCCGCTTCTCATGTTGCCTACGCCTTCAGTGAAGTAGCAGCAATCTATCCAATCACACCTTCATCAACCATGGGAGAATTAGCCGATGCCTGGGCGGCCAACAAAAGATTAAATATTTTCGGTCAGGTTGTTGATGTAGTCCAAATGCAATCGGAGGCTGGTGCAGCAGGTGCTGTTCATGGCTCATTATCAGCAGGTGCATTAACAACAACTTTCACAGCGTCCCAGGGCTTAATGCTGATGTTGCCTAATATGCATAAGATTGCTGGTGAGATGCTGCCCACAGTATTTCATGTCTCAGCCCGATCTCTGGCTGCTCAATCTTTATCAATTTTCGGAGATCACTCAGATGTAATGTCAGCCCGAAACACCGGATTCGGACTATTGGCTGAAGCTTCTGTGCAGGAAATTATGGATCTGAGTATCGTATCTCATCTTGCCACTCTGAAATCCAAAGTACCTTTCCTGAATTTCTTCGACGGCTTCAGAACTTCCAATGAAATCCAGAAAATCGAAGAGATCGATTATGCTACAATGAAAGATCTTGTTGATCCGCAATATATTGAGGAATTCCGCAGCAGAGCTATGAACCCTGAAAAACCCAGAGTCAAGGTCGGTGCTCAAAATCCCGATGTTTATTTTCAGGGCAGAGAAACTGTAAATAAATACTATCAGATCACTCCGGAGATCGTCCAGGAATACATGGATAAAGTTGCCCAAGTCATCGGTCGCCAATACCATCTTTTCGATTATTCAGGTGATCCAGAGGCTGACAAGATCATCATCGCCATGGGCAGCGGAGTGGAAACCATCGAAGAAACCATTAATTATCTGAACAATAAAGGCGCAAAACTTGGTCTTATCAAGATCCGCCTGTATCGCCCCTTCTCCGTTAAAGCATTTCTTTCTGTAATTCCAGATTCTGTTAAGAAAATAGCTGTTCTTGATCGCACGAAAGAATGCGGTGCTATTGGTGAACCTCTGTACCTTGATGTTGTTGCCGCCCTTAAAGACCGCAAAGATCTTACTATCATCGGTGGACGTTACGGTCTTTCTTCCAAAGAATTTACACCATCAATGGTAAAAGCAGTCTATGATCATCTCGATGGAAAATGCACTCATGATTTCACTGTGGGAATACAGGATGATGT
>JAFGMF010000040.1 GCA_016927675.1 Candidatus Cloacimonadota bacterium | reverse complement strand
CGAAGACTGGTGGAGGTGGCGGGAATCGAACCCGCGTCCAGAAATAAGGCAAAAGCCAAATCTACATGCTTAGTTGTTTTTGATCTTGTCAAACGATAGGAAAACAATCAAACCGCATCGGATGACCAGCCTGTAGTTTTCGAACTGCAGCCCAGGCGATCTGCAATTTATAGCTGATATTTATGGCGGTGATCTGCTAACCTCTCAGCAGAGTTTAGCAGGACCGTAGCAGAACTATGCTGCTAATGCAAAGTTATCGTTTGCGTTTAGATTTATTATCACCATTGATAACGGGTAGGTAATCTCCCCGGCATGCATCGGCAATCCCCTTCATCCCTGTCGAAACCGGATCACCCCCATCTATATTATATTTAAAGAACCAGAGACAAAATAATCGGGAAGCTGTCCATGTCAAAAGTTATTTACATTAAAAAACATAGCTTGGTCTGATTTTATGTTTGACAACAATATCATTTGTATAAATTCTCCATAAAAAATCTGATGTTGGAATGGTTAATATCTGTGTGAATAATTTTCTTCAGAGATTTGGAGTTTATAAATGCAGAACAGGAGTGTAGATCAACTGAAACTTGATATTCAGCCGGATAACGATGGGAAATATAAATTTGATACTCACAGGGTAATATATCCCAGGATAGAATTATCTGGGATAAAGGGTTCTCTGAGAGAAATTTTATCATTATTTCTGGTTTTTCTAAGCTATTATCTTGCTGCGAAATTAGGTTTATTCTATACTCTCAAACCAGTCGGGATAGCTTTACTCTGGCCTTCCAATGCTATTTTACTTACTGTTATTTTAATGACTCAGCCCCGAAACTGGTGGAAATATTTCCTGGCAGTTATTCCGGCAGAATTACTGGCAGATCTACCCGCCGGAATCCCGCTCGGGGGCATTTTCGTATTTCTTCTTGGTGATTTTCTGGAGGTAACCCTTGCAGCAACTCTGTTGAATAGATTTGTCCGGGCTAAATTTTCTTTCAGTTGTCTTAAGAATACTCTGCATTTCATTTTATTCGCTGTTATCCTTGGTCCTATGGCCGGGGCTGCTATCGGGGGATTTTTACCATTCGCAGCAGGTTATGATATTGGATATTGGGATGCTTTTCTTCGCTGGTTTCTCGGAGATGGACTTACTCATCTTACAGTTACTTCCTTTCTGCTGATCTGGTTGAGTAAACCATCAGAAAATAAATGGTCAACTCAGATTGGGGAGATAATTGAAGGTGTTATTATATCTATATTATTGCTTGTTTCCAGTTCTCTGGCTACCGGGTTGCTGAATCCACCAGGATTAACAGCTCCGATCCTGCTTTATTTCATCTTTCCAATACTACTGTGGATTACCATCCGTTTTGGTCCGAGAGGTGCATTAACAGCTCTGCTTTTTCTGACCAACATCACGATCCTAAATTTTCTTATGGGCAGAGGGCCTTTCACTGGTGGTGTTGCCTCGGAAAATATTGTCCATTTGCAGCTCTTCCTGACTTTTCTTTTATCTCCAATCATGATTCTTGCGGCTTTGATGGAAGAAAGAAAAATCAATCTGCAAAACATTAAGATCCAGAAAAAATATTTTGAATCATTATTTCAATTATCACCTTCAGCTGTTGTTATTCTTGATAATGAAGAAAATATCATGCGGGTAAACGATCAGTTTCTTAATCTTTTTGGCTATACTCAGGAAGAGGTTGCAGGTAAAAAAATAAATTCACTGATCGTGCCCGATCATCTGCAAGCTGAAGGAGAAAGGGCGACTTTATCTGTAAATGAAGGAGAGCAGATCAATTTCGAATCGATACGCAAACGCAAGGATGGTTCGCTGGTTGAAGTTGATATCTTCGGTATGCCTCTGGTAATAGATGGTAAAAAGATTGCAATTCATGCTCTTTATCGCGATATCAGTGTCCGGAAAAGAAATGAGGAAATTATCAAGCAGGAACTCATGGAAAAGGAGATTCTGCTGAAAGAAGTACATCACCGGGTAAAAAACAATATGCAGATAATTTCCAGCCTGATCAACATGCAATCCACTTTGATCAAAAAAGATGAAGTTAAGCAGTTGTTCCTCGATAGTAAAAACAGAGTCAAAACAATGGCTTTGATCCATGAGAAACTCTATCAGACAGAGGATTTCAGTCGGATAGAATTCGGTGATTACATTCGCAGATTGATTTCAGATCTGATGAAATCCTACCGGGTGGATTCAGACAGAATCAAACTGATCATATCGATCGAAAATATCTCTATGGATATCAACATCGCTGTTCCCTGTGGTCTGATTATTAACGAACTGATCTCCAATGCGATTAAATACGCTTTCCCGGGTGACAGATCTGGTACTCTTCAAATCTCACTCGTCCGACAGAATGATGATAACTTCGAAATGACAGTTACCGATGACGGCATTGGGTTACCGTCCGATTTTGATGTTAACAAAACTGAATCTCTGGGATTGCAACTGGTTCATGCTCTGGTCAATCAGTTGCATGGCAGGATAGATATTAACGGCAGAGATGGTCTGCAGATAAAGATCTGTTTCAAAGATGTCAGCAAAAAAATCTCAGATACTGTCCTGAAAAAAGAATCCTCAGATTGATAAAAATCTAATGAACACCCAAAACGGAAACTCAATCATTTCTGAATACTTTTAATGAAACTAATATACTTTAGGAAAACACATAGGGGGATGATTAATTGCTAAACCCCCTTTCAT
>JAFGMF010000252.1 GCA_016927675.1 Candidatus Cloacimonadota bacterium | reverse complement strand
TAACTCCTCTGATTCCAGTCTGATATCACGCAGGGATCTGATCTCTGGGATATCGTTGTATACAGCCAGAACTTCAGCTGAAATGGCTATTGCTATTTCCTGAACAGTTGTTTTTCCGATATTCAGACCAACAGGAGCATAGATCCTTTCGATCAGATTCCCTGGATAACTCGCCTGCCTGATCATGCTTACCGCCGCACCAACCTTCTCGGCGGAACCTATCATCCCGATATATCTTAACTGGATATTCCTACTGCAGATCCTGTCAAGGATGTCAAAATCATACTCATGTCCATGGGTAAAAATAAGGACTCCGTCAGAAGCATCAGGCTGAAAATTGGTTAGAAAATCAAGGTAGTCAACATGGCATCTTTCCGATGCTTCCGGAACTGAATCAGATGAGAGAAATTCTGCTCTGTTATCATAAACCACCAGATAGAATCCCAGTGATTTGAGGATGGGAAGTAATGCACGACAGAGATGACCTGCCCCGAAGATATGAAATCTTCTTTCAACTCCGAAGTATTCGAAGAAAACTTTCGCTGTTCCACCGCATTGCATACCAATTCCCTCTGGTTTTTCAGACAGATCATATTCACGAAAATCGTTTTTTTTCTCGCGGTGAAGTCTGCTGCAGTTTTCCAGAACCAGTCTTTCCAGTTTACCACCACCGACAGTTCCTTCAAAATTTCCATTCGGATAAGATATCAACTTGAAACCGGAACGTCCCGGAGTTTTCTCTGCTCCGACAACAACTGTCGCCAGCACAAACGACAGAGATTCTTGCCTGTTTTTACAGATCTTGCTTAAAATATCATTTTGAGAAGTTTCCATATTGTTGTTCTCCCTTGTTCTTGAGCAAATCTTCCGGAGTATTGAAATTACTGTAAATTAATTTTGTCTCAACCTGGATCAATCTTCGCCTGCACTGATATCTCCTGATCAAATTTCTCAGATTTGAAACAGGTTGCTCAGCCAGAATAATTTCCCTGAATTCCGGTGTAAAAAGCAATGGATGTCCGGGTCTTTTATCAAAATTTACCGGCTGAATGATCAGATGGTCCCGATCAATACCATTGATCAGTGAATCATAGACCTGCAATGGGATTAGAGGTTGATCGATCATCTGCAGCAGAATTGGATTCATCCCGGTACATAAACCTATTCCTGCCTGAATGGAAGAGAACATACCCAGATGATGATCCTTATTATAACAGAACCGAAGCGTTGTCTGTCCGGTGGAAAAACTCGTCAGATGCCTGGTAAGCATGGCATAATTCTGACCAAGTACGATGACTGTACAGGAAGAAATTCCGGCAATTTTATCCAGGATAATATCAATGGCATAATGTGCTCCGAACTTGAGCATGGCTTTATCCTTACCCATACGTCTGGAACGACCTGCCGCCAGAATTACAGATTCAATTTCTCTCTTTTTCATGTGAAGTCAGTAAATAACACTTTTATAAAGATGTCAAACCAGAAATAGCACCCGTTAGAATGATCTATATCATTGGTGTAAACCGAAGAAAATAATTTTACTCAATTACCCGCGTAAAAATCGTATTACCGCTCACAGCTCCGAAATATCCGATCCCGTTGTTGATCCCGCCGAAATTATATCCCTCAGGTCGATAAAGATATTGATAGAAATTATCGTCGATGTTATAAATTGTTACACTGTAACGTCCGTAAAAGATAAAATTACCTTTGTAACTTCGATCGATAATGTAATATAAACCATCTTCAGGATCCAGCTCCGGCATGTAAAGGTTGAAATATTCTATTTTCCGTGGATAACCATAAGTCGGATCTTCGTATTCCTCTTCATCATCAGGATAATCATGATCAGCAAATGGATTTATATACCTGGCGTTCTGCCAGTTCTCCAGGCAATAGAAAAGAAAATAAAGCTGCTGCTGCGAACCGTCTTCTGCTTTAATCGTAAGAGGATGTTCAAGATTGGCTGTTTCATAAACAAGCTCCGGCCAGCCAGTTAAAGTTGTATCGGCTGTAAAAACGAGACTGTCGATCTCAATTTCAATTGGCTGAGGAACCGTCGTTACTGCCCAGAGTGAATCAATGCTTTCGGTCAGGTTATCATAGAAAACAGCTTCCAGACGGTATTGCTTTTGAGCCTGTGGTACAAGTGTTTCACTGGCATCATAGTATCCAATATTCAGAGAATTGCCATTTATCTCGTTAACAAATTCCAGGGGATAGACGACATTTGACTGCAGATCGGTGATCTGCACGGCTGCATCAGAGATAAGCATCTCCATCAGGTTACCACCTTCGGCAGGGATGGTTTTTCCGATAAAAATTGCTCGCTCAGGAGTAACGGGCAGATTCTCGTATAATTTTCCTGTGACAACATAATAATGGTCTTCAGTAAAACGTCTGGTAGAGGTAAGTTGTTCACATCCGGATAACAGGATGACTGACATAATGACAATGTAGAAAAAATATTTCATTTTTGCTCCTTACCACTCAATGTTAAATCCAAGGAAAGGAAT
>JAFGMF010000251.1 GCA_016927675.1 Candidatus Cloacimonadota bacterium | reverse complement strand
GCTGGCAAAGAATAGAAGATGGCTATGAACTCTCCGGGCAAGCAACCAGAATATACCGGAAAATTCTGAAATAAATCATTATTTGATCTGATTTTCACACCTGATATTTCCCCTACGCTGAAGGTCAATTTAATATTCGGCTTGACTTCAGAGCCACTTCTAAGAACATTGTAGAGATGATTAATAGAAGAGAAGTTTTGCCGTACAAATCAATGCCGGGAGATTTTTACACCAATCAAATAAATCAATCCCGCAAAACTGCTTCAGAAAAACGGATATGTTGATCATGGATTTAAAGGAATTACGCAGACATCTGCATAAACACCCGGAACTGTCGGGAAATGAGTCGAAAACAGCTGAATTTATCAGGCAATCCATCAGGCAATATAATCCCGATAAAATCATAAGCGGAATCGGCGGTCATGGCCTTGCCGTGATATTCGATTTTACCGGTAACCACAGATCTGATCAGCGCGCTGAATATCCGACTGTGATGTTCCGGGCAGAGTTAGATGCTTTGCCGATAGCTGAAACAAACAATTTTTCTTACCGAAGCAGCTTTCAGAACATCTCGCACAAATGCGGGCATGACGGACATATGGCAATTCTGATCGGTCTGGCTGATATGATCAGCCGAACCAAACCGAAACTTAAAATAATTCTGTTATTCCAGCCTGCGGAAGAAATCGCTGCCGGGGCAAAACTTGTCATTCAAGATCACGAATTCATGAAGTTAAAACCTGATTACATCTTTGCCCTGCATAATCTACCCCGTTATGAAAAAGGGTCGGTATTGATCCGCAAAGGCATATTCTCTTCCACATCCATTGGCATGATCGTCACTTTAAAAGGTGAAACCTCTCATGCAGGGCACCCCGAAAACGGCAATAATCCCACATCTGCAATGATTGAAATCATCCGCCGGTTAATGGCAATTCCGGAACAATTCAGCGAATTTGCCCTGCTCACAGTTATTTATGCGAAGCTGGGTGAGATCGCCTTCGGGACGAGTCCCGGTGAAGCAGTGATCATGGCTACTCTCAGGGCACATGAAAAAAACACCCTCGAATCGATGCAGACCATGGCGGAAAACCTTACGGAAAAAGCAGCCACTGCACAGAATCTTGCCTTTAATATCGAATGGGTGGAATATTTCCCGGAAATTATTAACAATAATGAAGCGGTGAACATTGTCGAAAAGGCTGCCCTGAATTTGAATAAGAAGATCATTAAACCAGAGCAGCCGTTTGCCTGGACTGAAGATTTCTCCTGGTTCACCCAGCAGATAAAGGGAGCATTTTTCGGGCTCGGAGCAGGCATTGAACATCCCCAGCTGCATAATGCCGATTATGATTTCCCCGATGAGATCAGCAGAACAGGCTCAGAAATCTTCTTTGAAATTATCAGAGAGATCTGTAAAAGAGAGAAAATATGATCCACTCTTCCTATATAGAAATTGATTATAAAGCTTTAAAGAAAAATATCCGATTTCTGCAAAAAGAAATTACCGGTTCCGTGAAATTTGTCTCTGTGATCAAAGGCAATGCTTATGGGCATGGGATCAAAGGTTTCCTGCCTTTGGCCGAATCATGCGGAATCGATTACTTTGCAGTTTCTGATGCCTGGGAAGCCGAAATAGCCAATTCTGTTAAAAGCAATAAAAGCGAACTGATGATCATGGGAATGATCGATAACGAAGATCTGAAATGGGCGATCGAGAACAGAATATCATTCTTTGTTTTCGACCAGGACCGTCTGGAAGCAGCCATCCGAACAGCACGAAAAATAAAGCGGAAAGCCCGGATCCATCTTGAACTTGAAACAGGTATGAACCGCACAGGTTTCTCTGATAATGATCTGGAAGAAATCATCCAGATCATCAAAAAAAACAGAGAAATCATCGAACTTACAGGATTTTGCACTCATTTTGCCGGAGCTGAAAGCATTGCCAATTATGTTAGAGTTCATGAACAGTTCAAAAAATATCAGAGATTAACCAGAATCCTGCACAAAGGCGGATTAAAAGCAAAATATCGGCACGCAGCCTCTTCCGCAGCAACTTTGATCTATCCGGAAACAAGAATGAATCTAGTTCGCATCGGAATCGCCCAATACGGTTTATGGCCGAGCAAAGAAACCAAGATGTACAAACTTTTCGATGGCGAGATGAAGGTTTATCGTGATCCGCTGGAACAGATCCTGCAGTGGAAATGCAAGATCATGAGCGTTAAAGAAGTCAAACCAGCTGAATTTATCAACTATGGAAATGCCTTCCTGACTACCAGGAAAACCCGGATCGCTACTGTGCCGGTAGGGTATTCTCACGGCTTCCGCCGCAGCCTGAGCAATGTCGGCTATGTACTGATCGGAGGTAAAAAAGCTCCTGTTGTCGGCATGGTTAATATGAACATGTTCATCGTGGATATCTCTTTGATACCCACCGCTAAGAAAGGCGATGAAGTTGTTCTGATCGGGAAACAAGGTAAAAACAGAATATCGATCGCTTCTTTTTCAGAACTGACCAATTTCATCAATTATGAACTGCTGACCAGACTGCCCTCGGAAATACCGCGGATTGTTATCAATAAATGATCAGATATACCTGGTGGTTGCTCCTGTCTTCACAAACCCGGACAGGTTCTTAAGAATTATCTATTCTTCATTTTGCACGGCTCTGACATGATAAAATCTCTTAATTTCAGGAGCTGGGGCAGTCCAGCTTTCACCGTTGAAACTGCCTGAAGTATCTTCCACAAAACCGGTCTCAGGATTATCTGAGGAATATACAACATAGCTGTCGGCACCTGTCACCTCATCCCAGCTGATATTCACATTATCAATATCTGTTGTGATAATAACGTTTTGTGGGGAAGACAAAGACTGATTACCTCCTGTTCCCGGTGTTCCGGTACCGCCCGGATTAAACCAGTCAGATTGGGCTGTACCCGGAGTATCAGCAACTCTTTCCAGTACATCATCTGAATTCCAGCTCCAGGCATCAGCAGGATCATTAAACTGATCAATAATTTCTGATCTGCCGGAATCAAGATAAAAATCAATAGCATCCTGACCGCCATCCAGGTTGAAAAGTGATGTCCAGGGCCATGTGTGATAATAGAAAGGAAGAATGAAATCAGCAGTCATACCATAAGCTAAGGTAAAATAGTCTTCATTTTGACAGATAACAAGATAATCATTTGGTTCAATTGTTCCCGACAAATCATAAGTCGCGGTTGGTATACCGCTATCATCATAATATCTGACTTTTACATCACTCAAATTGATTGGATATTCCGTATTATTGGTGAATTCAATGAAACCTGAAAATTCATAACTTGTTGCATCTTTACCAACAACTTCAGTAATGATCAGATCTCCCGGTGAAGGTTCCAGAATATCTGACGGAGTTGTTGCGTCATCTTCGGGTACAGTTCCATCCGTTTTGTAATTGATCAGGCTGCCTGTTCCCGTATAGGGATAGATCTTGAAATGATATGTAGTAAGAGGATTGCAATTTGAAAATGCGTGCGAATTTGTTCCATGAGGAAGATATACGCAGGCACTTCCATCAGAAATATCAGTATCTTCAGGAGATTGATAACCATCGATCGGATTGGAGATAGAATTAATTGAAGCTGCTAACAGGTATCCATCCGCAACTACTGAACCATCGTTTTCCGTCCAGGTTACTTCCACGCTGTAAAACCCTGTTACGTCAGCACTGAAATCCAATACATGATTGCTGGGATCGGGCTGCCAGTCACTTCCGGTATAGATTTGTCCCGGATTTAATGAACCCTGAGTAGATGTTCCATCCGTAAACCAGTTCAGAGCTTCATCATTTACTGTATTATCACCGTCGGAAAAATATGAATTACTCACAGCTCTGTTATCCGAGCCGTCATCAATATAATCTCCCCAATCGACACCGTAGGGAGGTTCAATCAGCGGATCACCCCAGGAAATGTGATCGATCGGAATTGAGTTTTCAACATCCCAGATTCCGTCATCATCTGCCCACAATGTTAAGTTATCGTTGTCCACATCCAATTGAATCGTGTAAAAAGAATACGGTACGCGACTCAGATATTCTGATTCCGTATAGATAAACATGGTTCCATCCGACGGATCAAGATCATTTGTCGGACCGTTTCCGTCAAAAATAACAATAGTAGTACCACCGGGAATATCTGAAAATTCTGGATAATCATTAAATCTGATAAATGCTTCATTCAGTCCCGGAGGCATCAGTACCCCTTCATACAGATCAGATGGATCTATGTCGGTGAGTAACCAATGCCGCATATCCACACCACCTTCAGCAATCACCAGCAATTCAACCCATTGTTGAATATCCCTGTCCGGTATCTCGGGATCTGCCTCATATTCATTGATAATCACGCAATCCACATATGGAGCAGGAAAGATACTGCCCTCACCGGTAGCCCCTCCGTTTGTCTCACCACTTCCATCGTCTTCTTCAGATTCAGTACCGTCACCGGGTTCACCATAGTTGTTTCCAGACCAATAAACATATGTAGCTCCAGCCCCATTACCACCGCCATCATCTGTAAATGAGCCTACGCACATATAATAGTGCTCATCCATTGCTACATCACAGGCAAAGTTATCTCCATATTCAACTGCATAGTTTTGCGGCCATAGTGTGTGAAGCAGCCTAAATCTGCCATCTGTACATAATCCGTAATGATAAGCTACTCCAACTTGATAGTCAGCTGGCGGTGATCCATCGGGATAATATCGTCGCTGCCCTTCATTGGAGATCAGAAGAGCATTTCTGAAGACACCTACTTTTGCGCCGAAATTAGAACTTTGCTGAGGGTCGGG